>DASYUH010000013.1 GCA_036001465.1 Candidatus Polarisedimenticolia bacterium | reverse complement strand
CGAGTCGACCACGACGTCGCCGTCCTTGATGCTTGCGATGCGGCGAATGTCCATTCGCACCGACGAATAGAACTTGAGCGCGCGGCCCCCGGTCGTCGTTTCGGGATTGCCGAACATGACGCCAATCTTCTCGCGCAGCTGGTTGATGAAAATGAGGCACGTCTTCGACTTCGACACGACGCCGGTGAGCTTGCGAAGCGCCTGGGACATGAGCCGCGCCTGCAGCCCCATTTGTGCTTCGCCCATCTCGCCTTCGATTTCCGCCTTCGGGACGAGCGCCGCCACCGAGTCGACCACGACGACGTCGACGCTGCCGGAGCGCACGAGGACTTCGACGATTTCCAGCGCCTGTTCACCGTTGTCCGGCTGCGAGACCAGCAGGTTGTCGAGATTGACGCCCAGCTTGCCGGCGTAGATCGCGTCGAGCGCGTGCTCGGCGTCGACGAACGCGGCCATGCCGCCAAGCTTCTGCGCCTGCGCGATCACCTGGAGCGCAAGCGTGGTCTTGCCCGACGATTCGGGCCCGAAGATCTCGATCACGCGCCCGCGCGGCACGCCGCCGATGCCGAGCGCCGTGTCGATCGACAGGGAGGTCGTCGAAATGACCGGGATCTCCTGCTGGAAGTCCTTGGCTCCCAGCTTCATGATCGACCCCCTGCCGAACTGCTTCTCGATCTGGGCGATCGCGAGGTCGACCGTGCGGCCCTTCTCCTTGGGGTCCATGATCATGGGCTCTGTGTCCTTTGGTAGACGTGCCTTCGGGGTCTCCGGGGTGAGCGCGGCCATCTTAGGATAATCCTCCGGGGCTGTCAACGCGCGCCGCCGGGCGATCGCGGCAGGGGGGCATCAAGACGCAAGCGGCGCGCCAGCCCGCGGCCCGCGCGGAACATTCGGCCGAAGTCCTTGCCAGGAGAGGGTTTTGTGGCACCGGGTTGCGAATCGTCGGCGCTTGCGGGAGCGGCCACGCGGGCTCGAGGCGTCCGCCGGCGGCCGTGTCGGGTGATTGACGTCCGCCCGCGTGCGCCCTGTCACGGGTTCGACACCGCTCCGGACTTCGCGTCCTCCTGAGGTTTTTCTTGACTGGCCGCAGGCCTCCCTTTATATTGATTGATGCGATCGGCGGGGTGGAGTCGGCCGATCATTTTTCATTATGGGAGCCGCTGAAGCGATGCCACCTCGAAGGGTGCCTGGTTCAAGCCTGATTTTCGGACTCGCCCCGTTCCTGACCTTGGCGTGCGTCAGCGCCGGCGGCAGTGCGCCGTCCACGACGCCCTCCGCCCAGGGCGCGCCGGCGCACGCCGTGCCGGTCACGGCCGCCGGGAACCCGGCCGCCTCGCCCACCCCCGCGCGGGACGTGCCGGTGGCGGCGGAATCGGGCGACCCGGCCGTCCCGGCGGCGGCGCGGGAGTCCACACCCGATCGCACCCGGCGCGAATCGGTCCCGACCCACGTGCGCGAAATCCGCGAGCAGATGGACGAGGCCTACCAGGCGGGTCTCGAGGCCTATCAGGCGGGGCGCTTCGACGAGGCCAAGGAGCACTTCGACCATGCCGTCGACCTCGTCCTGTCGAGCGACGTCGATCTCTCGGGCCAGCCGGCCCTGAAGAAGGCGTTCGACGAGATGGTGCGCAACATCGCGGACATGGACGCCGACCTGTACACCAAGGAGAACGAGACGGAGTCGCCGGAGAACCGCTCGCCGCTCGACGAGCTGAAGGACATCACCACCTACCTCTCGCCCGAGGAGGCCGAGAAGGAGCGCCAGAAGATCCAGCAGGTGGTCGGTCGGATCTCCTACGACATCCCGGTCACGCTGAACCCGAGGGTCCTGGCGTACATCGAGGCGTTCCAGACCCGCCTGCGGCGGGAGTTCGAGGCCGGCCTGAAACGCTCGGGCGCCTACCTGACGATGATCAAGAAGATCTTCCGCGAGGAGGGCCTGCCGGAGGACCTGGCCTACATGGCGCACCAGGAGTCGGCGTTCAAGGTGAACGCCTACTCGCGCGCCCGCGCCAAGGGGATGTGGCAGTTCATGTCGTTCACCGGGCGCAAGTACGGGCTGAAGATCGACCTGTGGGTGGACGAGCGCGGCGATTTCGAGAAGGCGACTCACGCCGCCGCCGCGTACCTCAAGGATCTCCACGCCCGCTACGGCGACTGGCACCTGGCGATGGCGGCCTACAACGCCGGCGAGGGGAAGATCGACCGCGCCCTGGCCCGGGCCCACGCCCGGGACTACTGGTCGCTCCTCAAGACCCGGTACATCCGGACCGAGACCAAGTGGTACGTGCCGGCCATCCTGGCGTCGATCCTGATCGACAAGTCGCCCGAAGACTACGGCTTCTTCGTGGACACCGACCCCGAGCTGGAGTGGGAGATGGTGACGGTCGACAAGGCGACGGACCTGCAGGTCATCGCGGAGGCGTCCGGGACGTCCCTGGAGGCGATCCGCGCGCTCAACCCCGAGCTGCGGGGCCTGGTGACGCCGCCGAACGCCAGCACCTACTCGGTGCGCGTTCCCGATGGATCGAAGAACGACGTCGTGGCCAAGCTCGAGACGCTGCCCGATGATCAGCGCGTCTCCTGGACGCTGCACGAGGTGCGGCCGGGCGAGACCTTCTCGTTCATCGCCCGCCGTCACGGCATTCCGGTGCGCGCCCTGCTCGACGCCAACCCCCGCTACATCGGCAAGCGCCTGCGCCGCGGAGTGGTCCTCAACATCCCGATCTCGAAGAGCACGCCTCAAGTTGCGCTGGCGCGCGCCAGCGAGAACCCGACGTACGACCAGGGAGAGCGCATCGTGCACCGCGTGCGCCGCGGAGAGACCCTTCAGGCGATCTCGACCCACTATCGGACCACCATCCCCAATCTGAAACGCTGGAACAACCTGAACGGGACCCTCATCAGGCCGGGGCAGCGCCTGGTGGCCTATTACGGTGAGAAGGGGAACGGGCCGGCCCCCCTCGAAGCGCCCAACTCCGCCGTGTCCGTCAGCGGCGGACGCCTGCAGTACAAAGTGCAGAACGGGGACACCCTGGGATCGATCGCGGTGAAGTTCGGCGTGGCGGCCGACGACCTGTGCCGCTGGAACAACCTGGCCCCGGATTCCGTGCTGCGCCCGGGCGATCGGGTGGTGGTCGGCGAGGCTCAGGAGCCTCCGTGCGTGACCTGCGGGCCGGCCGGCCGCAAGGGCGGCGACGGCCAGGGAGCGACCGGCCGGGAGGGGTTGATCCGCCACCGCGTCAAGCGCGGCGAGACCCTGCACCGGATCGCCCGCCTCTACAGCGTCAGCATCCAGCAGGTGCGCTCCTGGAACCGGCTGGAGGGCTCACGCATCTATGCCGGCCAGGTCCTCACCATCCGCGGCCGCTAGTCTCCCGCCTGTAGTCCGGCCCTCGCGCGTCTGTTAAGATTCACCACTCCATGACTGCCGACTCCTGCACGCGCGGCCGCCGGGCGGCTCTCGGGATTGTCCTGGCGGCGACCTGCGCCTGCGGTGGAGACGAGCGCCAGGCGGTCCCCGGGTCCGCCTCGCCGGCGGGGCCCCCCCCGGTCGAGTCGCTGCAGACGACCCTGCAGCACGCCGACACCTCGTTCGGCGACGGGGACTATGGCGAGGCGCGCAAGGCCTACGAGCAGGTCCTCCTGATCTCCCCCGGTCACCCGCGGGCCACCGTCAATCTCGCCACCTGCTACCTGAAGGCCCGGGGGGTGAAGAAGGCGCAGGATCTGTTGCTCGGCTACCTGGCCGGCCACCCGGACGATCCGGCCGCGCTCATGGTCCTCGCCCGGGCCCGCGTGCGTCAGGGGGAGCTGGGACCGGCGGCCGAGGTCCTGCGCCAGGTCCTGAAGACCCACCCCGATTTCGTCATGGCCCACTACAACCTCGGGTTCGTCGCCTACCGCAGCCGCCTCTACGAGGAAGCCGAGGCGCACCTGAAGCGGGCCGTCGAGCTGAAGCCGGACCTTCCGGACGGGCACTACACGCTCGGGTTGACGTACATGGCGCTGCGAAGATATCCGGAGGCGATCGCCTCCCTGGAGCGGGCGGTCGCCATCGACCCGAGGCACGTGGGGGCGCGCTTCAACCTGGCGAACGCCTGCGCGCGCGTCGGCAGGTTGAAGGAGGCGGAGAAGCAGCAGGCGATCTACGCCGAGATCAGCGGCCGGAGCAAGGCCCAGCAGGAGAAGGAAACCCAGATCAAGACGAGCAGCGTCAAGGCCATCCAGTTCCTGCTCGACAAGAAGTATCCCGAGGCCCTGGCCGAGTACCAGAAGCTGGCGGAGAGCTATCCCGACTACGCGCCTCTCCGGAGCGAGATCGGGCAGCTGCAGATCCGCCTCGGCAGGCGGGACGAGGCGTTCGCGTCGCTCCGCAAGGCGGTCGAGCTGGATCCGAAGCTGAGCGATCCCCACTACCTGCTCGCCGGGCTGTACCGGGAGCGGGGGGAGGCGCAGGCGGCCGACCGGGAGCTCGAGCTCTTCGCGGCGCTCGAAACCATTCCCGAAGGGAAGTCAGGATACTGATGGGATCGTCGCGCAGGCTCCGGATGGTCCGCTACGCCGTCCTGTGCGCCGCGGCGCCGCTTCTCGCCGCCGCGACCGCGAAACAGGTGACCTTCACCGAGGCCACGACCCAGGCCGGGTTCGACAACGTCGTCCACGTCCACGGCGGGACCGGGCGGAAGTTCTACATCGAGACGGTCCCACCGGGCGTCTGCTGGCTCGACTTCGATCGCGACGGATGGCAGGACACCTACTTCGTGCAGAGCGGTCCGCTTCCGGGCACGCCGCGGCCGCCCGGGACGCCGCACTCGCGGCTGTTCCGGAACACGGGGAACGGGTCGTTTCTCGACGTGACGGACAAGGCGGGGGTGGCCAATGCCTCGGGGTACGGCAACGGCTGCACGGCCGGCGACTACGACAACGACGGCGACCCGGACCTGTACGTGACCAACTTCGGGGCGTCGGTCCTGTACCGCAACAACGGCGACGGCACGTTCGCCGACGTCACCGAACGGGCCGGGGTGAGGAACGGGCTCTATGCCGCGAGCGCCGCCTGGGCCGACTACGACAACGACGGGCGCCTCGACCTGTTCGTCGCCAACTACGTCGACTTCACCATGGACGACCAGAAGTTCTGCGGCAACCTCCCCCAGAACCGGCGCTCCTACTGCCATCCCGACGCCTATGGCGGCATCCCGGACGTCCTCTATCACAACGAGGGGAACGGCACGTTCAAGGAGGTGGCGCGGGCTTCGGGCCTCTGGGACCCCGACGGCAAGGGTCTCGGAGTCGTGTGGCTCGACTACGACGCGGACGGCGACCAGGACCTCTACGTGGTCAACGACGCGACGATCAACACCCTCTACCGCAACGACGGAAACGGCCGGTTCACGGACGTGACCCTGCTGGCGGGGGTCTGCTGCAGCGAGGACGGCAAGCCCGAGTCCGGGATGGGGGTCGACGCCGGGGACCTCGACGGAGACGGCTGGCAGGACCTGTTCGTGACCAACCTGAGCAACGAGACCAACGAATACTACCGGAACCTGGGCGGCAAGGGGCCGTTCGCCACCGACACCTACCCGGCCGGGCTCGGAGAGGTCAGTCTCCTCATGACCGGCTGGGGGACCGACCTGTTCGACTACGACAACGACGGCGACCTGGACATCGTCGTGACCAACGGCCATCCCATGGACGACATCGCGATGGACAGCGACATCATCACGTACGCCCAGCGGCCGTTCCTGTTCGAGAACGACGGCAAGGCGAAGTTCACCGACGTCGGCAGGGATCGGGGCGCCTACTTCGGCACCCTCGACACGGGGCGCGGCCTGGCCACCGCCGACTACGACAACGACGGGGACCTGGACATCCTCATCACCCAGAGTCATGGGAAGGTCACGCTCCTGCGCAACGACGGCGGGAGCGCCGCCGGCCACTGGATCGCGCTGCGGCTCGAGGGGGTGCGCTCGAACAAGGACGCCGTCGGGGCGCGGGTCACCGTCGTCGCCGGGGGCCGGACCCAGGTGCACGAGGTGCGCAGCGCCAGCTCGTACCTGTCGCAGAACGACATGCGCCTGCACGTCGGCCTCGGCGGGGCGACGCGGGTCGAGTCCATCGAAATCCGCTGGCCCGCGAAGGTCAAGCGCGTCGAGAGGGTCGGGCCGGTCGCAGCCGACCAGTTCCTGGTGATCCGCGAGGGGAGCGGCATCGTGTCGAAATCCGCACCGGGCGCCGCGAGCCGCTGACCGCACCGCGTCGTACGGCCCACCCGATCCCCTGCATGGCAGGGCCCGGCGCTTGACGCCGGGCTCGCGACGCCTCTACCATTCCCGCATCCAGACCCCGTGACGGAGAGCCGGCGGTCGCGGTCGCGGCTTCCATCGAGAGCGCACCGCCGGAGCCGTCCATGCTCGCCCGCGTCCGGAGCGCCACTCTCTCAGGCGTCGAAGCGATTCCACTCACCGTCGAATGCGACATCAGCCAGGGCCTGCCCGGCATCCACACGGTCGGACTCCCCGATGCCGCCGTCCGCGAAAGCGCCGACCGGGTGCGCGCCGCCATCCGCAACGCGGGGTTCACGGTCCCGCCGCGCCGCGTGACCATCAGCCTCGCGCCCGCCGACCTGCGCAAGCAGGGAGCGGGGCTCGACCTGCCGATCGCCCTCGGGATCCTGGTCGCGAGCACCGCCGTGCCGGCCGGACGCCTGGCCGATCTCCTGGTGATCGGCGAGCTTGCCCTCGACGGAGCGGTCCGCCACGTGCCGGGATGCCTGCCGGCGGCGCTCCTGGCGCGGGCAAGCCGGATCGACGAGATCGTGGTCCCGCGCTCGAACCGCGAAGAGGCGCTGGCGGTCCCCGGGCCGGGAGTGCACGGCGTCGAGCGCCTCCTGGACGCCATCGCGGTCCTGCGGGGCGAACACCGGGCCGAGCGGGCCACGGCCGCCACGTTTCAGGCGGCGCCGCGCGCGGGGGGACCGGATCTCGCGGACGTCAAAGGCCAGGCGCACGCCCGCCGCGCTCTGGAGGTGGCCGCCGCCGGCGGTCACCATCTTCTGATGGTCGGCCCGCCCGGTTGCGGCAAGACCATGCTGGCGCGGCGCCTCCCCGGAATCCTCCCTCCGCTGACGCTGGACGAATCGGTCGAAGTCACGTGCGTCTACAGCGCCGCCGGCCTCCTGCGCGAGCCCGGCCTCCTGCGGCACCGGCCATTTCGCGCCCCGCACCACACCATCAGCGGCGTCGGGCTGGTGGGGGGCGGTCGCGGGCCGCGCGCCGGCGAGATCACGCTGGCGCACCGCGGAGTGCTGTTCCTGGACGAGATGGCCGAGTTCGGCCGCGGCACCCTCGACGTTTTGCGCCAGCCGCTGGAGGACGGTCTCGTGGTGATCACGCGCGTGGGACAGGCCACCCGCATGCCGTGCCGGTTTGTCCTCGTGGGGGCGATGAACCCCTGCGTCTGCGGAAATCTGGGGCGGTCCGACCGGCCGTGCGCCTGCACGCCCGCCCAGGTCGCCCAGTACCGCTCGCGCGTCTCGGGGCCGCTCCTGGACCGGTTCGAGATCCAGGTGGAGGTCCCGCCGGTGCCGCTCAAGGACCTGGCGCGGGCCTCTCCCGGAGAGCTGTCGGCAGACGTCGCGGGGCGCGTCACCGCGGCGAGGCGGCAGCGCGAGCGTGGCGGCGAGCCGCCCCCGACCGACGCCGCCCGGACCATCCTGCACCGGGCGATCCGCGGCCTCGGCCTCTCGGCCCGCGCCCACGATGCCGTCCTGCGCGTGGCGCGCACGATCGCGCACCTCGAGGGGAGCGCGTCGATCGAAGGACCGCACGTGGCCGAGGCGATCCAGTATCGTTGCCTCGACCGATCTCCGGTCCTCGCGGAGGGATGAGGTGGAACGAATCCCGGCCGGGTCCGGGTTCGCCGGGGCGCCGTTTGACACCTCGCGCCGCCTTTGGCTACCATTCCCCGGCCATCTTCAGCGAGCGAACGAGAGTCAGGAACCACTGGCCACAAGCGGCCGGGGCAGGGAGGAGCGCCGTCTTCGGGGCTCCCGGTCCGCGTCGCCCGGAGATACGACTCGGCGTGGGACGACAGATCAAGCTCAGGCTTGAAAGTCGCATCGGCTACGTGGACCTGGTTCACGAGCTGGCCGAGGGGCTGGCCCGCAGGGCCGGCTTCTCGAAGTCGTCGGCGCTGAACATCGGGCTGGCCGTGCGCGAGGCGGCGATCAACGCCATCAAGCACGGCAACGGCATGGATGTGAAGAAGCCGATCGAGGTGAGTTTCGAAGAGCGGGACGATCTGTTCCGGGTGCGCGTGCGGGATCGGGGGCCGGGGTTCGACTGGACCCAGACGGCCAACCCGCTCGATCGGGAGAACATCTACCGCACCAGCGGCCGGGGCATCTTCTTCATGAAGCACTTCGTGGACCGGGTCGCCTTCCAGCACCGCCAGGGGAAGGGGACCGAGGTGATCCTGGAGAAGCGGTTCGAACAGGCCGGCCGGGCCGGCAAGGGCGGCGAAGCCGTAAAGAGCATGAAGAGGAGGAAGGGATGAAGGCGAACGCCAGGCACCATGGGAAGGTCACCGTAGTCGATCTCTCCGGCAAGATCACCATCGGGGAGGGAGACATCAAGCTGCGCCAGGCGGTGAACGCGCTTTTGGACGAGGGGCGCAAGAACATCATCCTCAACCTGGGCGGGGTGTCCTACATGGACAGCGCCGGCATCGGCGAGCTGGTGGCGTGCTTCAAGCGCGCCCGCGAGAAGGAAGCCGCCCTGAAGCTGCTCAACCCGAACGGCAAGGTGCAGGACCTGCTTATCCTGACGAAGCTGCAGGAAATCTTCGACATCTACCGCGACGAGCGCGAGGCGCTGGCGAGCTTCTAGCGCCGATCAAGCCCCGCCCGACTTGACGGCGCGTCCCCGGCGGGAGTATGAATGGCCCCAAGCCGGGGAAGCCGCGACACCGCGACCCGTCCTTGCCCTCTCATCCGCTCTCCTCGAGGCGGTGTCGAGCTCCTTCCCCTGAAAGTTTGGAGGGACACCCCATGACCGGACTGTCCTGGTTGAGACGCCGCGGGCCGTATCACATCGAGACCCGCTCCATGGCCGAATGGCAGGTCCTGCACGTGCGGGGGAAATTCTCTGCGGGAGAGCCGGAGAAGAAATTCCAGGAATCGGTCGACGACCTGCTGCGGTCCGGAGCGCAGCGCGTGGTCGTCGACCTGAGCGAGTCGCTCCTGTCGGATGACAGCGTGGCCGGTGCCGCGACGGAGGCCTACCACAAGGCACGCGCCCGGGGGGTCGACATGCGCTTCGTCGTGCAGCCGGGCCGGGCGGGCGGCTACTACCACATGGCCGGGCTCGAGATGACGATCCCGACCTTCTCGAGGCTGAACGGCGCGATCGACATCTGAACGGGGCGCGCCGGGCGCCGCCCGGGACGGAGCGCGCGCCCGTCAGGATCCCAGGCGCTTCTTCAGATCGGCGAGGAGATTCAGCGCCTCGAGCGGCGTCATGCCGTCGAGCTCGACCTCGCGCAGGGCCACGAGCACCGGGTCGTCCTCCGGGGCGAAGAGCCCGAGCTGGGCCGGCGTGGGCGTCGCTACCTTCGGGGGCGGGCCGGAGGCGCCGGCCAGCTTCGGCCGGCCGTCCCGGGACAGCTCCTCGCGCTCCAGGTTCGCCAGGACCTCGCGCGCCCTGTCGATGACCTGCCGCGGCAGCCCCGCCAGCCGGGCCACGTGGATCCCGTAGGATCGATCGGCCGCCCCCTCCAGGACCCTCCGCAGGAACACGATGGTGTCGTTCCACTCCCGGACCGCCATCGTCAGATTGGCTACGCGCGGCTTCAGGATCGCCAGCTCGATCATCTCGTGGTAGTGGGTGGCGAACAGGGTGCGCGCCGCGACGGCCGGCGTGTCGTGCAGGTATTCGGCCACCGACCAGGCGATCGACAGCCCGTCGAACGTGGACGTCCCGCGCCCGACTTCGTCGAGCAGGATGATCGACCGCACCGTGGCGTTGTTGAGGATGTTGGCGGTCTCGATCATCTCGACCAGGAAGGTGCTCTGGCCGCGCGCCAGGTTGTCGGAGGCGCCGACGCGGCTGAAGATGCGGTCCACCATGCCGATCTCGGCTTCGGCCGCCGGGACGAACGACCCGGCCTGCGCCATCAGGACGATGAGCGCCACCTGCCGCAGGTAGGTCGACTTGCCGCCCATGTTGGGGCCGGTCAGGATGAGAATCTGCCGGCTGTCCGCGTCCATGAGGCAGTCGTTCGGGACGAAGCGCTCCTTCTCGAGAAGCCGCTCGACGACCGGATGGCGTCCCTCGACGATGCGCAGGCGAAGGGAGTCGTCCACCTTCGGCCGCTGATAGCCTTGAAGCGCCGCCGCCTCGGCGAAGGCGGCGAGCGCATCGAGGGCCGCCAGGGCCGCGGCGGTCGCGCGCAGGCGGGGCGCCGCGGCCACCACCTGCCCGCGCAAGGCGACGAACAGCTCGTACTCCAGCGCCTCGATCCGCTCCTGAGAGGTCAGCACCTTCGCCTCGTACTCCTTCAGCTCGGGGGTGACGTAGCGCTCGGCGCCGACCAGGGTCTGCTTGCGCTCGTAGTCCGTCGGGACCGCCTTCCTGTGCGCGTTGCTGACTTCGAGGTAGTAGCCGAAGACCTTGTTGTACCGGACCTTCAGCGAGGCGATCCCGGTGCGCTCGCGCTCGCGGGTCTCGATCGAGGCTAGAAAGGCCCGGCCGTCGCGGCGGATGGCGCGCAGGTCGTCCAGCTCGCGGTAGAAGCCGTCGCGGATCAGCCCCCCCTCGCGCACGGTCGCCGGAGGATCGTCGGCCAGCGCCTCGTCCAGGCGCTGGCGCAGATCGTCGAGGACGTCGAGGGCCTGCATCAGCCGCGCCAGGGGCGGAGCGGTCAGGGCGATCGCCCCCGCGGCAATCTCCGGCAGGACCGCGAGCGAATCCCGGAGCGCGACCAGATCGCGCGCGTTGGCGGTCCCCATCGAGCAGTGCGCCAGGAGCCTCTCCAGATCGTGCACCCGGGACAGGTGCGCCCGCAGGGCGGCGCGCTCGGCGGCGCGCTCGACCAGGAACGCGACTCCGTCGAGACGATCCTCGATCACCCGGACGGAGAGAAGCGGGCGCAGGACCCAGTCGCGCAGCAGGCGCCCCCCCATGGCGGTCCGGGTGCGGTCGAGGACGTCCAGGAGCGTGCCGTCGCGCCCCCCGTCGCGCGCGTTCTCGGCCACTTCCAGCGTCCGCCGGGTCGTCTCGTCGAGGACCATGGAGTCGGCCGGCTCGCACCAGGTGATGCGGGTGACGTGCTTCAGGTCGGCCTTGTGGGCCTCCTGCAGGTAATGGAGCAGCGCCCCGGCGGCGCCGACCGCCAGGTGGCGCTCCTCGACGCCGAAGCCGGCGAGGGTGGCGACTCCCAGAGTCTCGTTGAGGGCCCGCGCCGCCGTGTCGGCAGCCAGCGTCCAGCCCGGGACCTCATGTCCCAGGACCCCCTCGAGACCGTCCTTCGGGAGGAGGCCGTCGAGCGCCGTCCCTTCCGGGTGGAGGATCTCGCGCGGCCGGAACAGGGCGACCTGGGTGGCCAGGGCCTCGGCGGCCCCCGGACCGCCGTGCTCCGACAGGCGGAAATCCCCGGTCGAGAGATCGAGGAAGGCGCAGCCGAAGGCCGCGCCGCCGCGCGCCCCTGACGCCGCGTCGCGGGAGACCTGGATGGCGGCGATGTAGTTGGGCTCGGCCGCCCGGAGCTGTGCCGGGTCGGTGACCGTGCCGGGGGAGACGACGCGGGTGACGGCCCGCCTGACGATCCCCTTGGCGGCGCGCGCGTCCTCCACCTGATCGCAGATGGCGACGCGATGGCCTTTCTGGATGAGCCGCGCCACGTAACCGTCTGCGGCATGGTACGGCACGCCGCACATCGGCGCCTCGTTCGAGGTGCCGCGACCGCGGGCGGTCAGAGTCAACGACAGCGCCCGCGACGCCAGAAGCGCATCGTCGTAGAACATCTCGTAGAAGTCGCCGAGCCGGAACATGAGGATGGCGTCCGGGTGCTGGGCCTTGATGGCCCGGTACTGGCGCAGCATCGGGGTGAGCGTGTCCACGGCGCTCCTTGACAAGGGAGAGGCCGGCCATTATAAAGCAGCGTCACCCGCTGGCCGCGTGCTTCGAGGGAATCCAGCCGATGAGTCTCGACCCGATTGCCGCCGAGGAGGCCCAGGTCTCGCCCGAGGACCTGAACGAGGAGGACAAGGTCATGCTGATCTTCTCCTACCTCTGGGTCCTGGCGCTCGTCCCCTTCATGGCGACGCGGCGCGAGTACGTGCGCTGGCACGCCAAGCAGGGGCTGATCCTGTGCGGCGTCGCCTGCCTGGTGTTCCTCGGAGTCATCTTCGTCGGCGCCATCCTCGCCACCCTGTCGCGCATCTTCGCCTGGGTGTTCGCCTTCGCGTTGATCAACCTCTTCCTGCTCTACCTGGCGGTGGCCATCGTCTGCGTCATCAAGGCGATCCGCGGCGAGCGCTGGGCCATCCCCTTCCTGGGCGACCTGGTGGAGAAGATTTGAGCCGCGGATGACCGAGGCGATCCAGGGCGCCATCGCCGCGCACGTGCTTCCGGGACTGCTTCTCGTCGCCCTGCTGGCATGGCTCGAATACGTCGTCCCGCCCGTCCCCGGCGATTCGACCATGCTGTTCGCCTTCTTCCTGGCGGGACGGGGCGCCCTGCCGCTCGCGGCGGTCGTGACCGTCGCGCTGGCGGGGAGCGTCGCGGGCGCCATGACGGCCTACGCCATCGGCGCACGCGCGGGGCGCGGCTATTTCCTCCTGCGCTCGGAGTGGGCCCGCAGGGAGCTTCTGCGGATCGAGGGATGGTTCGCGCGCGCCGGAGCGTGGCTCCTCGTGGTCAACCGGTTCCTGCCGGGGATCCGGGGGTTCTTCCTGTATGCCGCGGGGATCGGGCGGATCGGCTTCCGAAAGTCCCTGCTCTATTCGACCGCCGGCAACGTGCTCTGGGTCGCACTCCTCGCGTGGGGCGGGACGAGCCTGGGATCGACCTGGGAGGAGGTGCGGGTCGTCTTCCGGCGGTATGTCTGGGGGATCGCCGGGTTTCTGGCGATCTATGCGATCCTGTCGGTCGTGCGGGCGCGGCGCCGGCGCGCCCCACTGGTCACGCCTTCTTCCTGAGCCGTGCCTCGATCCTCTTCAGCTCGTCACGGCGGTCGGCCTGATCCGGCTTGATCGCCAGCGAGCGCTTGAGGTATTCGGCGGCCCGGTCGTGCTGCCCCTTGGCCTCGTAAGCCTGCGCGAGCGAGTTGAACAGCGTGTGGTTCGGAGGGCTGACGCGCTCCGCCCGGTGGAAGAACTCCAGGGCCCGGTCGTACTGCCCCTGCATGGCGTACGTGGATCCCAGGTTGAACAGCGCCAGGGGATGTTCGGGGCGCAGCTCGAGGGCCTTCTGGAAGGCGGCGATCCCCTCGTCCATCTTCCCCTGCTTCGCCAGGAGGCTCCCCAGGTTGACCTGGAACTCGGGCTCCTGCGGCTTCAAACCGATGGCGGTGGTGAAGGACATCTTCGCCTTCTCGTACTGCCCTTCGCGCATGTAGACCTGCCCCAGCCAGTCGTGATGGATGGCGGAGTCCTTCTTCTTGTCGAGACTCGCCACCAGCAGCCGCTCGAGTTTCGCGATCTTCGCCGGTTCCCTCGTCGACTGGTACATGACGTAGAGCCGGCTCATCGGCTCGAGCGCCATGGGATCAAGGTAGACCGCTTCGAGGTATTCCTGCTCCGCCTCCGCCCGCTTCCCTTCGCTCTCGAGCACCACTCCCATCGCCGCGTGGACCAGGGCGTCCTTGGGGCTCGCCTGGAGCGAGCGCTCGGCGAGGGTGCGCGCCGCGGCCGGGAACTTGCGCTTCAGGTAATCGACCACGGCATTGAAGATCACCTGGGAGGACGCGCTTTGGACGGACAGCCCGTCGTCGGAGATGCCGCGTGTGATCAGGTCGGCGGACACCCGCGGGGCGAGCCGCCGGGCGACGTCCGGGGCGAGGAGCTCGTCGGCATTGAACCCCTTGGCAGCCGTCACCACCGCGTCGCGCATCCGCTCCTCGATGTACAGCCTCGGCTCACGACCTGACCTCCCCTGGTGAAAGGTCAGGATGTCGGCGGGGGAGGCATGGCCGGTGAGGCGCACCGGCAGCTTGAAGGATGCGTGGTCGCGGGTGATGATGTCGACCGTCCCGTCGAGGGTCACCGGAGCGGTATCGTACACGTACACCCGGTGATAGAGCGGCAGGCGCAGGTGCAGGCCCGGATCGAGCGGCACCGCCGCGCCTCCCTGCGCCTCGCGCACGGCGAACCGGCCTGCCGGCACGAAGGTCATCGTGCCCAGGACGAGCGCGACGATCACGACGGCGATCCAGAGTCCCCGGCGCTTGACGAGCATGTGGCACCCCGCGTCGCAATGCCGCGGCCCGCGCGGCGCTTGAGCGAGGCGGGAGTCTAACCTACGCCCGGTCCGCAGTCAACGCGCGGGGGCGCGGGTCGTGTAAGATGGTTCGATGCGCCGTGATTCCCGGTGGCTCGGTCTCGTGGCAATCGTCTCCGCGTTCCTCGGCCCGGCGGCCACGCGGAGCGAGGCGGGCTCGCCCGCGGCCACGACCGCGCAGGCCGACGCGGTCGAGGAGGCGCGCCGTGTGGAGGCCGCTCTCAACGGCGTCACGGGGCTGGTCGCGTCGTTCACCCAGACGGTCGAGTCCCCCGGTCTGCCGCGGCCGCAGGTCGAAAAGGGGACGGTCTACCTGCTTCGTCCGGGACGGATGCGCTTCGAGTACGACGTCCCGAAGGGCAAGCTCGCCATCGCCGACGGCCGCAGGACGTACCTCTATCTCCCCGAAGAAAGGCAGGTCGTGGTGGCGCCTCTGGATCCGCGGTCTCCGGGCTCCGGCGTCTCCATTCTCCTCAATCGCATCGACCTGGTGGCCAACTTCTCCATCGGCTGGGGGCCGGGGCCCGAGCGCGGGCCGCATCCCCTCATGCTGTCGCCGCGCGCCCCGCGGCCGGAGTACGAGTTCCTTCTCCTCACCACGGGGCCGGATCGTCTGGTGAAGAGCCTGACCATCGTGGAGCCCCTCGGGAGCCGCGTCACCTACAGGCTGGAGCGCATCCGCCGGGTCGACACGCTCCCGGACGACCTGTTCGAGTTCACGCCCCCCGCGGGGATCGAGGTGCAGGAGGTCGGGCCGTCCTGACGCCCCGCGCCGCATCCTTGCAAAGCGTCGGATCGGGGTGCTAAGATCGCCCCCTTTTTCGCCCCCCGGAGGACGTTTCGATGGCGTCCGAGAGCTCCTTCGACATCGTATCCAAGATCGATCTGCAGGAGGTCGACAACGCCGTCCAGCAGGCGCTCAAGGAGATCCGCCAGCGTTACGACTTCAAGGGGAGCATCTCCGATATCCGCCGCGAGAAGGAGATCGTCCATCTCACGGCGGACGATGAGTACAAGCTGGGCGCGGTGACCGAGATCCTGGTGCAGAAGCTGGCGGCGCGCCGCGTGCCGGGGAAGGGATTGACCTTCAAGACCCCGGAGCAGGCGACCGGCGGGAGCCTGAGGCAGCAGGTGGCGCTCCAGCAGGGGATTCCCCAGGAGCAGGCCAAGGAGATCGTCAAGATCCTCAAGACGAGCGGGCTCAAGGTCCAGGCGTCGATCCAGTCGGACCAGGTCCGGGTGAAGGGGAAGAACAAGGATGACTTGCAGCTGGCGATCAAGCTCCTGCGCGACAGCGCCCTGGATTTCGACATGCAGTTCACCAACTACCGCTGAGGGAGGATCGTGGGCAGATCAGCGTGGAGAATCGGCCGCCGCACCGCGCCGCACGTCGTGGCGGCCGCGGCGATCGCGTGTCTTGCCGTCGGAGGGGCCTTCGCGGCTGCGGCGCCGGACCCCTCGAAGGTCGCGGTGCGCGGCCGGATCACGGGCGAGAATGGCGAAGGGGTCCCGGGCCAGACCGTGCGCCTCCTGAAATCGCGCACCTTCGTGAAGCTCGGGGGACTGCGATCCCTCGACCAGAGCGTCGAGGAGAAACGCGCCGTGACCGACTCGCTGGGATTCTTCGAGTTCGAGTGTCCGGTCGACGCGACGTTCCCCTACTACTACCTGCGCTTCTACGATCCGAAGACCTTCGACTCCGTGCAGTACCGTCTCCCGGAGGACCGTGAGATCACGAAGCGCGTGCGCCTGGGACGCCCGGTCGAGGTCTCCGTCGGTCTGAGGTCCCAGCCCGACTGGCCGCAGGTGAAGGCCCTGATCGATGCGTACACTCCCGGCAGCCAGGTCGGGCAGGTCCTCCGCTCGCTCGGTCTCCCCAAGAGTCGCGCTCCGGAAGGCCCGGGCCGCGAGCTGTGGCGCTACGACCAGGCCGGCGTGGCCTATCTCGTCGAGGGGGGCCGGGTGATCGAGACGCGGACGCTTCCCGGGGGGCCGCGCAACGCCGAGGACGCTCCCGGCAAGGACGAGCCGTCGCCGGCGGTCCGGGTGGAGGAGCCGTGACCGATCTCGCCTCGGGATTGAAGACGGCGCGCCCCGGCCTCCCGCGCGGCGTCCCGGCGCCGTCCGCAGCGATCCCGCACGGCGCCGCGCGTCCGCTGCCGCACGGGCTGCCCGAGATCCTGCTCCTCGTCGGAGACAAGCTGGCGGAGGTCGAGCAGGAGTGCCGCCGGCACCTGCGCTCCGAGGTCGGCGTCATCGACGAACTCGGCCGCTACATCGCCGATGGCGGGGGGAAGCGCGTGCGGCCGATCCTCCTTCTCCTGTCCTCGCAGCTCTGCGGCTACAAGGGGGATCGGGACGTGATGTTCGCCTCGGTGTTCGAGTTCATCCACACCGCCACGCTCGTGCACGACGACGTCATCGACGAGGCGGAGCTGCGGCGCGGGCGGGGCTCGCTCAACGCCCGCTGGGGCAACGGGCTGACGGTGCTCCTGGGCGACTACCTCTACATCAAGTCGATGAACATGGCGCTGGCGGCGGACGACCTCCGGATCATCAAGATCCTGGCGGAGATCACTCTGAAGATGATCGAGGGGGAGCTGATCGCCGATCGGCGCCGCTCGGACATCAACGTGACCGAGGACGAGCACCTGGAGATCATCCGCCGCAAGACCGCCTGCCTGTTTTCCGGCTGCGGACGCGTGGCCGGAGTCCTCTCCGGGGCGCCCGCGGAGCACGTCCAGGCGCTGGCGGACTACGGCATGAACCTAGGAATGGCCTTCCAGATCGTCGACGACCTGCTCGATTTCACCGCGAAGGAGAGCGTGCTGGGAAAGCCGGTCGCCTCCGACCTGCGGGAGGGGAAGCTCACGCTGCCGCTCATCTACCTGCTGCAGAAAGGGGAGCCGGCGGTCCGGGCGATGGTGCACACGGTCCTCGAGGAGCGCGACTTCCGGACGGTGTCGCGCGACGACGTCATCGATCTCCTGCACCGGGGCCGCACGCTCGAGATGACGCGCGATCTCGCGACCTCCTATGCCCGGAGGGCCCAGGCCGCCCTGAAACCGTTCCCCCCCTGCGCGGCGCGCGATGCCCTGATGGCCCTGCCCGATTTCGTGCTGGTCAGGGAGTACTGAAGCCCGGGGCCCCCCGGTTGCAAGCTTCCCGCTCCCCATATCCTGTGCGTGCGGACGAATGAGCCCCAACATCTGGGAGATTTCCGGGCTCCGCCCAGGCCCCTGTGCTAAGATTCCCACCTTGCTGGCTCCTCCTCGCCAGTCCGCAGCAGGAGACTGATGGCCCGGATCCTCAAGCTCGACCGGATGGAAATCCTCGGCTTCAAATCGTTCTACGGCCGCACGCGGTTCGACTTCCCGGACGGCATCACCGCCGTGGTCGGGCCAAACGGTTGCGGCAAGAGCAATATCGGCGACGCGATCTCCTGGGTGCTCGGAGAGCAGCGCGCCAGCTCCCTGCGCAGCGACCGGATGGAGGACGTGATCTTCAACGGCAGCGAGGGGCGCCGGCCTCTCGGCATGGCGGAGGTCTCCCTCCATTTCAAGAACATCCTCCTGGCAGGAAACGACCGCTCGCGCGGCAACGGAAACGGGCGCACCAACGGGCGAGGCGGTGGCAACGGTCACGCGGCCGGCAATGGGCACGACGCCGATCCCGTGCGGGCGCCGGATTCCATTCCGGTTCCGGAGCCCGTGGCTGCGTCGGGGCCCGCGGCGGCCCCGCCGGCCGCCGCCGACTTCCAGGTCCCGATCCCGGTTGCGACCAAAGGGGAGGGCGGGCCGGCCGGGCTCCTGGTCACCGGCATCGAAGAGATTCCGGAAGACGTGGTGGTCACGCGCCGCATCTACCGCTCGGGGGAGAGCGAGTACATCCTGAACGGAGCCCGCTGCCGGCTGAAGGACATCATGGACCTGCTCGCCAAGACCGACATCGGCTCGCGGCTGTACTCGACCATCGAGCAGGGGAAGATCGACCAGGTCCTGGCGGCGCGGCCGAAGGACCGGCGCGCCATGTTCGAGGAGGCCGCGGGAATCCTGGGGTACAAGGGAAAGCGGCGTCAGGCGGAGGTGAAGCTGGAGGCGGCCCACGCGAACCTGCTGCGGATCAACGACATCGTCGTGGAGGTCGAGAAGCAGATCCAGACCCTGCGCCGGCAGGCGGGAAAGGCCCGGCGCTATCAACGACTGGTCGAGAGCCTGCGCGCGAAACGCCTGGACCTGGCTCAGCGCCGCCTGGTCGCGCTCGACGCGGATCGGGACGCCACCGCGGCGGCGATCGAGGCGCTGCGCGCCGAAGAGGCGGCGGTGGCCTCGGGGCTGGCCGCCGGCGAAGCCGATCTCGAGCGCCTGCGGCTGCAGCTGGAGGAGGGGGAGGCCTCGGCCCGCCGTCGGCGCGAGGAGATCCACGCCTTCGACCTGGAGATCGACCGCATCCAGGAGCGCGTCCGATCGGGGAGGGAGCAGGGGCGGGAACTCGAAGCGCGGCTCGCCGAAGTCGAAGGGGAGCTGACGTCCCTTGCGACCAGGCTGTCCGAGAGGGAGGCGAGGCTCGCCGCGGTCGTGGCCGAGCTGGCCGCCCTGGAGTCGTCGCAGAGGCAGGGCACGGCGGCGAACCAGGCGGACGACGCGGATGACGGCGAGCGCGCCAGACACATCGTGTCGCTCGAGGCGGGGCTGGAGGCTGCGCGGGCGCGCCTCCTCGGAGAGATCGAAACCATGGCCGCCGCCACGCGCCGCCGGGCGATGCTCGAGGAGCAGGCGCGCCTGGCGCGCGCCTCCCTCGAAAAGGCCGGACGCGAGACCGGCGACCTGCGCGCCGCCCGCCAGCGGCTGGACGCCCAGGTCGCGACGCTCGAGCGCGAGAGCGAGGCGGGCTCCGATCGGGCTCGCGCCGCCGCCTCGGCGCATGACGCGAGCCTGGGGACCGATCGCGAGGCGGCCGCACGGCTCGCCGCGGCCGAGGGACGGGCGGAGGAGCTGAAGGGACGCGCCGCCGTCATGGCGGAGCGCCTGGCCGCCCTGGACGAGCTCGAAAGGCAGCGCGCCGGATTCTCGGAGGGCGTCGGCGACCTCCTGGGCGGAGCGGGCGGCGTCGCGGCGCGCGGCGTCGTGGGGGATCGCCTCGACGTGCCTCGCGGGCTCGAGAAGGCCATCGAGGCGACGCTCGGAGATCTGCTCGAGGGGGTGGTGGTCGACGGCGACGACGCGGCGGCGCGCGGCATCGGATACCTGAGGACCAGCGCCCGCGGGCGCGTCTCGTTCGTGGCGGAGGAGGTGGGGCCGTCCTCCGCGGAGGAGACGGGCGGACCCGGGGAGGCCGCGCGCCAGCCCGGAGTGATCGGCCGCCTCGCCGACCGCATCGCGGGCGCCCCGCCCGGGCCGATCGCCCGCATCCTCTCCCGGACGCTCCTGGTCGAAGACCTGGACAGGGCGCTCGACTTGAGGCGGTCCCACCCGGCGTTCGCCTACGTGACGCCCCAGGGGGACATCGTCCGGCTGGACGGGGCGATCACGGGTGGAGACGGACGGGCGCTGCAGCACTGGCTCCTGGCGCGACGGGCCGAACGGGAGGACATCGCCCGCCAGATCTCCGGGGTGGAGGCGGCACGCGCGACGGCCGAGGCCGACCTCATCGGCCTGAGGGAGGAACGTGCCGGCGCGGCGCTCCGTCTGGAGGCCGCGGCCGCCTGCGTGCAGGAGGGCTCGAGGGCCGCCTTCGAGAACGACCTGAGAATGCAGCAGGCGCGCGCCGAGCTCGACCGCATCGACCGGACGCTGCCGTTGCTGCTGGGGGAGCAGGCCCGCCTGGAGCGCGAGCTGCAGTCCGGCGGCTCGGAGGCGGAACGCCTCGCCGCCGTCCTCGAGGCTTCGGAGGCCACCCGCCGGGCCACGGAAGAGGCCATCCAGGCGGCCGCCGCCACGCTGGCGGCGTCCCGCGCCGACCTCGATCGGGCGCGCCGGGAATCGGCCGAGGCGCGCGCGGCTCATCTGGCCGGCGAGGCCAGGCTCGGCGCCGGCCTGCGCGAGAGAGAGGGCCTGGAGGAGAGCCTGCGCGACCTGCAGGCGACGCTCGCGCGGCGCGCGGCGGAGCGCGACGAGTGGCGCCTCCGTTCCGCGCAGATCCGGGAGCAGGAGGGGGCCCTCGAGACGCAGTGCCAGGCCGCCCTGACCGCCCGGGCGGGGGCGACGGCGCGCGACGAGTCGGCGCACGCCGGGCTGGCGTACGAGCGGAGCCTCGTGCACGCCCGCGAGCAGGCGGTCAAGGAGGGGCGCGCCGCGCACGGGACCGTGCGCGAGAGGCAGCAGGAGCGCGAGCTGCACCTGGCGCGGATCGACGCCGATCGCGAGCACCTCGAGCGCTCCTGCCGCGACGAGCTGGCGACGACGGTCGAAGCGCTCCGCCTGGCGCCGCCGCCTCAGGACGACGGCGTGCCGCTCGAAGAGCGCGAGGCCGAGGTGCAGCGCATCCGGACCGAGATCGAAACGAGCGGCCCGGTCAACCTGATGGCCGTCGAGCAGCAGACGGACCTCGAGGAGCGGTTCGCCTTTCTCACGGCGCAGAAGGCCGACCTGGAGCAGGCGATCGCCTCCCTGCGCGAGACCATCAGGACCATCAACCGCGAGGCGCGCGATCGGTTCAAGGACGCCTTCGAGGCGATCCAGGGGCACTTCCAGGTCTGCTTCACGACCCTGTTCGGCGGCGGCAAGGCCGAGCTGCGCCTGTCGGAGGACGAAGAGGACGTTCTCGAGGCGGGGGTCGAGGTCGTGGCGCAGCCCCCGGGCAAGAGGCTGCAGAAGATCGCCCTTCTGTCGGGCGGCGAGAAGGCCCTGACCGCGGTCGCCCTTCTGGTCTCGCTCTTCCGCTACCGGCCGTCGCCGTTCTGCATCCTCGACGAAGTGGATGCCCCCCTCGACGAGGCGAACGTCGAGCGGTTCACCAGGCTGCTTCAAGAATTACGGACCGACACGCAGTTCATCCTGATCACCCACAACCGCAAGAGCATGGAGGCGGCAGACCTCCTTTACGGAGTCACCATGGAAGAGCCGGGCGTCTCCAAGATATTGCCGCTGCGCTTCGAGTGAGCGGCCAGGACCAGTACTGGGTCGTCGCGGCCGACGGGAAGGAGTACGGCCCCGCCGATCTCGAGACCCTCAGGCAATGGGCGAAGGAGGGGCGCGTCGTCCATGCCACGCACATCCGCAAGTCGAGCGGCGGCACGATCTACGCCGGCAAGATGCCCGAGCTCGCCGATGTCTTCCCGCCGCGCGACACCGGCGCCGCCGGGCCGCCGGGCCAGCCCGCCCAGGGCCCGCCGTCGGTCGTCGTGCCCCTGCCGGCGGAATTCCGCGTGTGGGAGTTCATCGGCAGGGGCTGGGACGTCGTCAAGCCGCACTGGCTGCCGCTGTCCGCCATGTTCTTGATCTATTGGGCCATTTGCGGCCTGGTGCCGTACCTCGGCGCCTGCGCACAGTTCATCATCGGCGGGGCCCTCATGGTCGGCATCTGGCGGGAGGTCCTCGGGACGATCGACGGCCGCAAGCCAGACGTGGGAAGAATGTTTCAGGGATTCGATCGCTTCGGCGACGCCTTCCTGGCGCATCTCGTCTCCTCGATCCTGATCGTGCTGGGTATCGTGTGTCTCGTCGTTCCAGGGATCATCCTGGCGATCATGTGGATGTTCACCCTCCCGGTGATCGGCGAGACGCCGCTCGGCTTCTGGGAGGCGATGCGGGAGAGCTCCCGGCTGACGGAGGGGTACCGCTGGCGCCTCTTCCTCCTGGCCCTCGCCTGCCTGCTGGTGTGCCTGCTGGGCCTTCTGGTCTTCTGCGTCGGGGTGTTCGTCGCCCTGGCCGTCAACATGACCGCCCTCGGCCTGGCCTACCGGTTCCTGCAGGCGAAGAAGAGACAGGCGTCCCAGGCGCCGGCGTAGTCGTGCCGCCGCTGCGGAGCGATCGCCTCGTCGTCGCGCTGGCCGCCGGTGCGTGCCTCGCCGGCACGTTCGTGCTGCCTCCGGATCGACCGCTGCCCATCGACCTCTGCCTCTGGCACCGCGTCACCGGCCTGCCGTGCCTGACCTGCGGCCTCACCCGCGCCACATGCCTGTTTGCCCGTGGCCTCTGGAGGGAGAGCCTGGCGATGCATGCCGCCGGGTGGCTTGTGCTGTCCGGCCTCGCGGTGGCCGCCGCCTGGACGGGGACCGAGGCGGTGGCGGGGCGCGACCTCGCAGGCGGCATCAAGCAACGGCTCATGGCCGCCTGCGTCTGGGGCGGGCTGGGGCTGTCCGTTCTCACCTGGCTGGCACGCCTGGCGGGGAGCCGGGGCTCGGGCTGACGGCGGGGATCAGGCGGCGCTGGTCGCGGGCCGGACCGGGTCGCTCGCGGCCGGAACGGTGCGCCCCCTGGCCCACTCGCGCAACGCGTCGATCGCCTCGCGGCAGGTGCGGGACAGGGGGACCGCCTTGCGGATCTCCGCGAGGACGTGGGCCGTCGACACGGATTGCCGGTCGCTGAAGGCGGAGTACAGGGCCGAGACGATCGCGGCTTCGATCTCCGCGCCGCTGAACCCCTCGCTGGCGGCGGCCAGCTCCGCCAGGCCGAACTCCTTCGGTTCCAGGCTCCGCTTGGCCAGGTGCACCGCGACGATGGAGCGGCGGGCTGCATCGCCCGGCAGGTCGACGAAGAAGATCTCGTCGAAGCGCCCCTTGCGCAGCAGCTCGGGCGGGAGCGCCTGAATGTCATTGGCGGTGGCGGTCACGCACACCGGTCGCCTGCGGTCCTGCAGCCACGAGACGAACGTGCCGAAGATCCGTCGCGACAGGCCGCCGTCGGACTCCGCGCCGGTCCGTCCGGAGAAGCCCTTCTCGATCTCGTCGATCCAGAGGACGCACGGCGCCATCGCCTCGGCCGTCGCCAGGGCGGCACGGAGCTTTCTTTCGGACTCGCCGACGAACTTGTCGTAGAGAGCCCCCGCCTCGAGCCGCAGCAGAGGCAGTCCCCACTCGCTGGCCACCGCCCTGGCGCAGAGGCTCTTGCCGCACCCCTGGACGCCGATCAGGAGGATCCCCTTGGGCGCCTCGAGGCCGTGCTTCTGCGCTTCGGGTGAGAACCCGGCGGCGCGCCTCTTCAGCCAGGCTTTGAGATGATCGAGGCCGCCTATCTGAAGCAGGGTGGCGTCCTGGGCCTCGAGATCGAGCACTCCGTCGCCGGCGATCAGGCTCTTCTTGCGCTCCAGGATGTGCCTGAAATCCTTCTTGTCGAGGCGCAGGTCGTCCAGCGCCGCGGCCATCAGGACCCGCTGCGCCTCCTGGAGGGTCAGACCGCGCAGCGAGTCGATCAACTGGCCGATCTCGGGGAGGGACAGGTCGATCTTGATCCGCTGCGGCGCTCCCAGCCCGCGCAGCGTGCGCACGGTCAGCTCGCGGAGCGCCTCCACGTCCGGCAACTCGAGGCGGATCCGCGCGGAGCAGGCCTTCAGGTCGTCCGGGATGTCGAGGGCCGGGGCGCACAGGACGAGGGTTCGCCGGTCGGCCGCGAAGGCCTCGCCGATGTCTCGGAGGGCCCGCAGGATCGCCGGGTCCTCGAAGTACTTGTGCAGATCGTAGAAGAGGTAGACCGCCTCGGTCCGCATCCCGGCCGCCGCCTTCAGCGCCAGGGCCGGCTTCTCCGTCTCATCGATCGGATCCGCCGTACCCATCCGCAGGAGGCCGGTGGTCACCTTCCACTCGAAGAACGGCAGCTCCTGGCGCACCGCCGCCTCCGCGACCAGGGTGCGCACGCGCTCCTCTTCGGCGCTCTCGATCGCCACGATCGAGTTGTGCGAAGCGATGAGCAGCTCCAGATCTCCGATGTTTTCCAGGGGCACCCTCCGCACGACAGGCCTCGAGGCCGCTCGAAAATCTAATGTCCCGGCCCTCGGCGGGCAAGCCGGGGGCCGGCGCACGGTCAGACGGTCCCCGCGGGCGGGCCGGGGCCTACAGCGGCTGGGGGGGCTTGCCGAACAGGGAGACGCAGTCCCTGAGGGCGGCGCGGGCCCCGTTGCAGACGGCATAGCGGGGGCCGGCCCACATGGCGATCCCCGCGGTCTCGCCGCGCGGATTCATGCAGAAGAACTTGACCTGGAACCGCGGCCGGCCGTCGGGGAACAGGTGGCGGGGGTTCTTCTCGGCCTCGGCGATCCGCTTCAGGGCACGCAGGCCGCTCTCCACCGGCGACAGGCCCTGGCGCATGAACTCGACGACCGTGTGCGAGCCGCACGTGGCGATGGTCGCCTCGCCCCGGCCGGTCGCGCCGCATGACCCGGCGCGGTCGTCGGTGTAGATGCCGGCGCCCACGACGGGCGTATCCCCCAGTCGGCCGGGAATCTTGAAGAACAGGCCGCAGGTGCTGGTGCACGAGACCAGCGTCCCCTGCGGCGCCAGGGCGCTGATGTGCACGGTCCCCTGCGGCCGGAAGTCCTCGTCGCCGTACTTGTCGATGTACCAGCGGATGTCCGGGTCGTCGGCCTCGGAGGCGGCGTCGACCCAGTCGTCGTGGCCGCTGAGCCGTTCCTTCCAGTAGAGCCAGATCTTGCGCGATCGCTCGGTCAACAGGTTTTCCTCGACCATGCCGTGGGCGCGCGCGAAGCGCCGTGCCCCCTCACCGACGAGGAAGACCCTGTCGCTCCGCTCCATCACCAGCCGGGCGACGCTCGAGGGATGCCGGATGCACTGCAGCGCCCCGACCGATCCGGACCGGAGCGTCGCGCCCTCCATCACCGAGGCATCGAGCTCGACGACGCCGTCCTCGTTCGGGATGCCCCCATAGCCGACCGAGACGTCGTTCGGATCGTCCTCCACCACGTGGATGGCGGCGAGCACCGCTCCCAGAGGGTCGGAGCCCTGCTTGAGCAGCGGAATGGCCTGTTCCATGCCGGCCAGTGAATTCTCGCTGCCGATCAGGATCGCCTTCCCCTTGGCCGGCGCGGCCGCGGGCCGATTCCCGGGAGAGGGGACGCCGGTCGCCGGGCCGCCGGGAGCTCCCGACCCGCCGGAAGATTCGGCCGCCTGCCGCTCGGGCGCCGCCGGGCCGCACGCGCCCGCGCCCGCGGCCAGCGCGGCGCCGCCAAGGAGCGACGCCCGCTTGACGAACCCTCTCCGGCTCAGGCGCGCGCTCATGCGGCGGAATTCTCCCCGGCGCCCGCGGCCGCCCGGGCCACCTCCGGTATCGCCTCTCCCGCGGGGGCCTCGGGCGGCACCAGGAGGGAGGGGGCCGGCTCCCAGGGATTGTCCTCCTGCAGGCCTTCGAGCGAGACGTCGATGCCGTAGGCCGCGAACGCCTGCCGGTAGGTGTCGAAATGCGCCCGGAGGTGGCGGGCGGTCGAGCGGTAGCCGTAGTTGAGCATGGCGACGCGCGAGCCGTAGTTCAGGATGTTCTCCATGAACATGAACGAGTCGGTGGGAGGCGGCTCGATCAGGAAGATGCGGGATTCCGGGTGGTGGGCGCGGAATCGCTCGAGCCCCAGGGCCAGCTTCTCGCGCGCCGAGATCCGCTGCGTCTGGTCCACCACGAAGGTGATCCCCTTGTCCCGGATGCGCGAGCAGTGGCCGGAGAAGGTCGGTATCGCCACCCGTTCCGGGTCGTTGTGCAGGGGAATGATGGGATTGACCAGGACCAGGAAGCGCGACCCGCGCTCGATCGGCATGTCCACGTGCGCCACGCCGGCCACGCCGCCGTCCACGAAATCCAGCCCCTTGAGGCTCACCGGCTGGAAGTAGAGGGGCAGGGCGGAGGACGCCGCGATGGCGTCGGAGATCGGCACGTCGCGCCACCCGGGCGTTCCGAACAGGACCTTGTCCCCGGTGTCGAGGTGGATCGCCGGGATGTAGAGCTCGCGCGTCAGCTGCTCGAAGGAGTTGACGCACTCCGGACGCGACAGCAGGCGCCTGAGATACGCCTGGTACTTGGCGAGGCTGTACAGGCCGGGAGGCATGTTCTCTTCCAGGGCGTACAGCGCCCGGGCCACGGAGAAGAGCTTCGGATTGCGGCGGTAGAAGCGGAAGAGCGCCGGCACGACCCGGAGCGCCTTCATGACGGACGATTTCATCTCCTTCCAGTCGATCTCGATGATGTCGTCCTGCTTGAAGTTCAGGGGCGACTCGGTGTTGTGGATGATCGCCCGGCCGACGTCGCCGGGAGGCACGCGGTTGGCCATCAGCGCCGCGACCACGGCTCCGCCGCTCGTGCCGACGAAAATGTCGAAGTCGTTGACGGAGAACGAGCCGGAGAAGAAATGGTCGAGGGCCTGCAGGGCCCCGAACTCGTACATGGCGCCCGTGATGCCGCCCCCGGCGAGCACCAGGCTGAGCGCGGCGCGACGTTCCGCGCCGCTCATGGGCGCGCCTCCGGGCCGGCGGCCGCGTCGGGGACGTCGACCGAGACGATGCGCCACTCGCTGTCGACGGAGAATCCCATCATGAAGCTGCCCTTGATGCGGCTGCGCGCCCTGAGGACGATCCGCGTCTGGCGGCCGGGGAGCACCGTGACACGCGCCCCATCGGATTCGAGCAGGCGCCAGGTCCCCGATCCCGACTGCTTGCCGGCGGCCGCCACCACGATGTTGTGGCTGCCCGCACCCAGCTCCACGTCGTAGGCCGCCTTGCGATCGAGGTACAGGATCTCGTGGCCCTTGACCTTCTCGGTGGCGCTGCCGGGGATGAACTGCAGCAGCTCGTGGCGCGGCGCCCCCTGGAGCGGGCTCCGCGTGTCCCAGTGGTCCGGGACGTGGTCGGCCGTCGTGCACAGGATGGCCAGGGCCATGTCGCTCATCTCGCCCACTTCCTCGCCTCCCCGCCGCTCCAGGCCCTTCGGGAGCTTTCTGAGGGCGATCGCCGACACCTCCGAGGGCTTGTCCCCTTCGTCGCCGGCGGCAAACTCGATGCGCAGGGTTCCCGTCCGCTCCGACGCCGGCCGCGGCAGCGGGGCCGGCTCGGCGCGCGGCATCGACGCCTGTCGCCGCCGCATGGCCTCGAGGACGCGGTCGGGGACGCCCGCCGTCCGCAGCTCCTGGATCATCTCGGTCGACAGATCGAAATCGACCTGGCGCGCCTCGATCGTCGCCAGGACCTCGCTCTCCGGGGTGCGAGTCATGAGCATCCGGACCACGTCCTCGTTGGTCAGGCGCGCCGCGCGGGCGGAAGCGGCCGCGCGCTGCGGCCACGAGGCCGCGAGCGCGGCGAGGAACAGGAGGACGATCGGGGGGGCGAGGCTCCGCGCCGGGCCGGGATCCCCGGTCGCTCGCCGGGTGCCCCGCGCCCTCATGCCCCGTCCATCTGCAGGAGAATCGACTCCGCCGCCTCGAGGGGATCGTCCGATTTGACGATCGGGCGGCCGACCACGAGGTAATCGGCGCCGGCCTCGATGGCCGCCCGGGGAGTGAGCGTGCGCGACTGGTCGTCCGTGTCCCCCCCCTCGAGCCTGATGCCCGGGGTGACGATCAGGAAGTCGCGGCCGCAGGACTCGCGGATGATCCTCGCCTCGCGCGGCGAGCAGACGATGCCATCGAGCCCGGCGGCCTTGCCGAGGCCGGCCAGAGTCACCACCTGATCCTCGATGGATCGGCCGATGCCGAGCTGCTCCATGTCCTCCGCGGAGAGGCTGGTGAGAACGGTGACCCCCAGCACCTTGGGGCGCGGCACGCGGTACACCTGGCAGTGCGCCTCCAGCTCATCCACCGAGCGCCGCGCCATCATCGCGCCGCCGGAGAGATGGATGGTGAACATGCCGACCCCCAGCCGTGCCGCGGCGACGGCTGCGCGCGCCACCGTGTTCGGTATGTCGTGGAACTTGAGGTCGAGAAAAATCTGGCCGCCCTTCTCCAGGATCTCGCGGACCAGCGGGGGGCCGCAGGCGGTGAAGAGCTCGACGCCAATCTTGAATCTCTGCACCTTGGGGCGGAGCGCCGCGACCAGAGACAGGGCGTTCTCGCGAGAATTCACATCCAGGGCGACGATGAGTCGGTCAGCGGCCGGCATCGCGGAAATGGTTGCAGAACTCGCTCCGCTTTGCAAGGTCGGCGGGGCCCGGGGCCTCTCCAGTCACGGGTGGCGGGCCGCAGCCCGCCCGGCCCGCCGCTCGGAGCCGGGGAGGTCTCCGCGCGCGGCGCCGCGATCTTGACCCGACGCGGCGGCAGGCCGATAATCCAGAAGCATGAATGCGGGCGCGCGGAACGTGATGCTCCTGGCCGGCGGGGCGGTGCTCGTCGTGGCGGTGCTCGGAGCGTACGCGCTCCACCGGGCCCCGACGGGCGAGGCCGATGTGCGGATCATCGCCCACGGTGAACGGGTCGACCTCGAGCGGCACACCGTCCCGGGGAAGTACACCGTCTTCGACTTCTACGCGGTGTGGTGCCCGCCGTGCCGCGCGCTCAGCCCGGCGCTCGAGAAGCTGGCGGCGAGGAACCCGGGGACGCTCGCGATCCGCAAGGTCGACATCGTCGATTGGACGATGCCGGTGGCGGAGCAGCACGGCATCGAGGAGCTGCCGTTTCTGGTGCTGTTCGACAAGGCCGGGAACAGGCTGGCCGACGGTGAGAAGGTCTTCGACGAGCTGAACACCCTCTACGGCGACGCCGCGCTGGACGTCGGCCGCGCCACCGAGAAGCCCGCGGCCACATCGATGTGACCGGATCGCTCAGACCGCGGCCGGTCCGGGCGTGGTCCCTGCCGGAAGCCTCAGGGTCCCGGTCAGGTCCCGCACGGCGCGCACCCCTTCGCCGCGGCACCAGGCGTCGATCTCCCGCACCAGTCGCGTCGTCGCACCCGGATCGACGAAGTTCAGAGTGCCCACCTGCACGGCCGCGCTTCCCGCCACGATGAACTCCAGGGCATCCCGGCAGTTCGCGATGCCCCCCATGCCCATGATCGGCAGGTCGACCGCGGAGCGCACGCGCTGCACCATGTAAAGGGCCAGGGGCTTGATGGCGGGTCCGGACAGTCCTCCGACGACGTTGTCGAGCACCGGCCGCCGTGTCTTCAGATCGATGGCCATGCCGAGGAAGGTGTTCACCAGCGACAGGATGTCCGCGCCCCCCTCCTTCGCGGCCGTCGCCGCGACCGCCACGTCGGTGATGTTGGGGGTCAGCTTCACGATCAGCGGAAGATCGGGCGCGGCGCGGCGCACCGCCCCGACGACCTCGCGGATGACCGGCGGCGACACACCGAAGGCGAGGCCGCCCTTTTCGGTGTTGGGGCAGGAGAGATTGAGCTCGATGGCGTCGAGTCCGGGGGCGCCGTTGAGCCGCCGCGCCACGGCGACGTACTCGTCCTGCGTTTCGCCGAACACGTTGGCGATCACCGCCGTGCCGCAGCCGCGCAGCGCGGGGAGCTTCTCCGCCAGGAACGCCTCGACCCCGACATTGGCCAGGCCGATGGCGTTCAGCATGCCGGACGCGGTCTCGCAGGTGCGCGGCGGCGCGTTGCCGCGGCGCGGCAGAAGGGAGAGCCCCTTGGTGACGAAGCCGCCGAGATCGTTCAGATCGAGGTACGGCCGGAACTCCGCGCCGTAGCCGAAGGTGCCGCTCGCCGCCACCACCGGGTTCTTCAGGCGCAGCGGCCCGAGCTGCACCCGCAGGTCGGTCGCGCCGTCGGATCGGCGCGCCGGGGTCACAGCGCCACCTCGGAGGCGCGGAAGATGGGCCCCTCGGTGCACACGCGGCGGAACAGCGGTCCCCGTGCATCCCCCGGGCAGGGGACGACGCAGCCGAGGCAGACGCCGATGCCGCACGGCATCTGGGACTCGAGGGCGAGCTGGCAGGCGACCCCCGCCCCGGTCGCCACGGCCCCGACCGCCTTCAACATCGGCGTCGGGCCGCAGACGAACAGCTCCAGGTGATCCGCGGCCTTCCTTGCGGCGAGCAGAGTCTCGAGGAGCCGGGTGACGAACCCCCGGGTCCCGGTGCTCCCGTCCTCGGTCGCCAGCCGCACCGGGATCCGCCGCGAGCGGAAGAAGTCCAGCGCCACCAGGTCCCGCTTCGACCGCCCCCCGTACAGGAGCACCGGCGACGGGCCGCGCCCCTTCCGGAGCGCCTCCGCCAGAAAAGGGAAGATGGCGATCCCGATCCCTCCGGCCACCAGGACCGGGCGGGTCCCGGGCTCCGGCAGGCGGAACCCGTTGCCGAGCGGGCCCAGGGTCCCGAGGAGGGCCCCTCTCGGCTGCTGCGACAGGTAGCGCGTCCCCGTCCCCACGACCTTGTAGAGGATCTGGATCAGCCCGCGGCGCCCGGGGAGAACGCGGTAGATGCTCATCGGGCGGCGCAGGAGGGGATCCGATCCCGCACGCGTCTGGATCATCACGAACTGGCCGGCGCGGGCCTCGCGCGCGATTCGGGCCGATTCGAGAGTCAGGAGGAAATGATCCCGGTTCAGGGCTTCGTGGCGGACCACCGGGGCCGGGGAATCGGACGGCATGCCGAGGGCGGACTATATCAGAACGCCCCGGGCCGGACAACGCGCGCCACGCGAGGAATGGACCCGCGTGCCTGTGCTACCATCGACCGGCGTGACCTTCCCGAAGCTGGTCGTCCACGCGTCCGTGGCCGGGCTGTACGGCGGTCTCGTCGTGGCCCTTCTGCTCGCGCTCGGCAACCCCGGAGCCGCCTTGCGGGGCGGCGCCGGCGTCAGCCTCCTCGTCGTGATCGCCGGGTTCGCGATCGCGACCGGTCTCTTCTGGCCGCTTCTCTACGCCGGGCTGCGCTTTTTCGCCCGCCATCCGCTGCGCCTTCCGTGGCTGAGCCTCAGGTACATCGTGGGATTTCACGCCGTCAACACGGCCGCGATCCTGACGGCGGGCTGGGTCATGCTTTCGGACAACCGGGCGGCCCTCGGACCCCGGGATGCCGAGAGGCTGGCGAGCGCGTGCCTGTGGCTCAGCCTGGCCTGGCTCGTCGCCGCCGCGATCACGATCGTGCCGCGTCTCAGGCGCCGCGCCTGGATGCAGGCGGCCGCCGGCGCCACCGCCGTGGTTGCCCTGGTCATGGCCGCCTCCGGCGGAATCCCGGCGCCCGCCGCGGAGGCGCTCGTGACCGGATCGCTGTCGCCGCCGCCCGGCGGCGCGCCGGGCGCCGGCCCGCCCCCGGAGGGCATGGGCCCGATCCCGCGCGCATCCTCCGAGCTCCGTTCGCAAGGACCAGGCGGTGCGGCCCCGGCCCCGCGGCGCGATGCCGCCGCACACCGGCTCCTCCTGTTGAATTTCGATGGGGCCGATCTCGACAGCATTCTGACGATGCATGCGCAGGGGAGGCTCCCGGCCTTCTCCCATATCATTCGGGAGGGCGCCAGCGGGCGACTCGTGTCGCTCCGGCCCTGCGTGGCACCGGTCACGCGCGCGTCTCTGGCCACCGGCATGCTGCCGTACCGGCATGGCGTGCGCTCCAGCCGGGCCGTGAGCGTCCTGCGCCGCGATCCGTGGCTGGAAGTGACCCCGCCCGGGATCGGATTCGAGGTCCTCCTGGCCCCGGTCCTGGCCCGCCGATTTCTGGGAGTCTCCGACCGGACCACGCCGGCGCTGTGGGAGATCGGCGGTCGCATGGGGTTCGCCATGGCCAGCGACGGCTGGGACACCGACCTCGATACGGCGTCCCGGGCGGTGCCGGGGACCGGCCCGAAGTGGTTCGCCGATCTCCTCGACCCGGAGGCCCTGCGTCTCCAGGAAGCGGAGTCGAGGGCCCTCGTGGCCGAGGTCGCCCGGGCGGCCGCCGCCGACGAGGAGGTGATTGGCGCGATGCGCCGGGCCCGCGAAGGGGACGATCGGCGGATCGCCGCGTTCTCGTTCCCCGGGCTCGACCGGGTGGCGCACGTCTTCCTGCGCTACGCCCGGCCCGCCGAATTCGGCAACGTCTCCGAACGGGACATCGACCTGTTCGGCCCGGTCCTCGAGCGCTATTACCAGAGAATCGACGCCATCGTCGGAGAATCCCTGGCGCAGGGCCCCGGCGACACCCTGGTTCTCGTCACCTCGACGCACGGGATCGAGCCGATGACACTGGGCGCGCGGTTCCTCAAGGAGATGACGCGCGGCGGTCCCTGGTCCGGGGTCCACGATCGCGGTCCCTCGGGGTTCCTGTTCGCGCTCGGGCCGAACGTCCGGCGCGGCCAGCAGTTCGGGAAGGGCTCGCTCGCCGACGTCGTGCCAAGCGCCCTGTACGCCCTCGGCCTGCCGGTGGCGAGGGACTCCGACGGCACCATCCTGACCGGCCTGTTCAGCGAGGCGTACACCGCTTCCCATCCGGTGACGGTGGTCGGCAGCTACGGCAAGGCCCGCTGAGTTGACTCCTCGCGTGGTCTCGGCTATTCTTTCAGGGCCGATCGACACGAGGCGCTTTTAATCCGGTCCCGAGAGGCCGGAAAGGTGACGGCAGTGGCGGCGCAGGTCAGCGAAACCAGACACCCCGCGGAACCGCGGGATTTTTTTTGCCCATGCCTCCATGACTGATCCGAAGAGCCAGAGGGTCATGGACGCGGAAAAGATCGACCGGTCCCTGACCCGGATCGCGCACGAAATCGTCGAGCGCCATCGCGACGTCGGGCGGCTCGTCCTGGTCGGCATCCGCACGCGCGGCGTCCCTCTCTCCCAGAGGCTGCAGAGGAAGATCGCCGCCATCGAGGGGAAGGAGCTGCCCCTCGGCATCCTCGACATCAACCTGTATCGCGACGACATCACCTCGGTGGGACCCTCCGCCATCCTCAAGGAGACCATCATCCATTTCCCGATCGACGATCGGCGGGTCATCCTGGCGGACGACGTGCTGTTCACCGGGAGGACGATTCGCGCGGCGCTCGACGGCCTCATGGACTTCGGCCGGCCGAAGAGCATCGAGCTGGCGGTCCTGGTCGACCGGGGGCATCGCGAGCTGCCGATCCGCGCGGACTATGTCGGCAAGAACGTCCCGACCAGCCTGGAGGAGATGGTCCAGGTCCTGCTCAAGGAGGAGGATGGACGGGACGAGGTCCTGATCGTGAAACGGCCCGAGAAGAAGGAGAGCCGCAGGACCGCGGTCAAGGTGCCCGCGCGGGCGGCGCGATGAGCGGCATGCAGGAGGAGCCGAGGCTGCACGCGACGGGACGGAAAGGCGCGGCACCGGGGGCGCGCGCCGGCTCGGGCACGCGGCCGGCGGCGCGCCGGCCGGTTCCACCCAGGCCGGACGCTCCCGACAGGGCGCCCGCCGCCCGGGTCGAGGCGAAGGCCGCCCGTCGCGAGTCCGATCGGCCGCTTCTCGCCCTCGAGCACCGCCACCTGCTGGGCATCCTGGGACTGACGTCGGACGAGATCACGCTCATCCTGGACACGGCGCGCTCCTTCGCCGAGGTCTCGACCCGCACGGTGAAGAAGGTCCCGACGCTGCGCGGGAAGACCGTCGTCAACTTCTTCATGGAGCCGTCGACCCGCACCCGCTCGTCGTTCGAGATCGCCGAGAAGCGGTTGTCGGCCGACACGCTCAACTTCTCGCTGTCCGGCTCGAGCCTCGCGAAGGGGGAGACCCTGCTCGACACGGCGCGCAACCTCGAGGCGATGGCCCCGGACATGATCGTCATCCGGCACCAGGCCTCCGGGGCGCCGCATTTCCTGGCGCGGCACTGCCGCTCGAACATCATCAACGCGGGGGACGGGTGGCACGAGCACCCCACCCAGGCGCTCCTCGACGCCTTCACGATCCGGGAGAAGAAGGGGCGGCTCAAGGGGCTGCGCGTGGCGATCGTCGGCGATCTGATGCACAGCCGCGTCCTGCGGAGCAATCTCTTCCTCTTGAAGACCATGGGCGCCGACGTCGTCGTCTGCGCTCCGCCGACGCTCACCCCGGTCGAGCTGTCGCGCCTGGGGGCCCGGGTGACCTTCCGGATCGACGAGGCGCTCGAGGGAGCCGACGTGATCATGATGCTGCGCATCCAGAGGGAGCGCCAGCAGGGCGGGGCGTTCCCCACGGCGCGCGAGTACTACAACCTCTACGGGCTGACGGCCGAGCGCGCCCGGCGCGCCCGGCCGGACGTGATCATCATGCATCCGGGCCCGATGAACCGTGGCGTCGAGATCGACAGCGCCGTCGCCGACGGGCCCTACTCGGTCATCCTCGAGCAGGTCACGAACGGCGTGGCCGTGCGGATGGCCGTCCTCTATCTGCTGGCGGGAGGGACCCTTGGCGGGATTGCTGGTTAAAGGCGGCCGGGTGATCGACCCGGCCACGCAGACCGACGCGATCATGGACCTGCTCCTGGTCGACGGCCGCGTCGCGGAACGGCGGCCTTCCGGCCACGCCAAGGGCGGCGTGCCGGCCGGAACGACGATCGTGGACGCCCGCTCCCGCTGGGTCTGCCCCGGCCTCGTCGACATGCACGTGCACCTCAGAGAGCCGGGCGGAGAGCACAAGGAGACGATCGAGACCGGGACGAAGGCGGCGGCCGCCGGCGGCTTCACGTCGATCGCCTGCATGCCGAACACCGACCCATGGAACGACTCCCTGTCGGTGACCGAGTACATCGTGGCGGAGGCGCGTCGGCGGGGGGTGGTGAACGTCTATCCCATCGGCTGCGTCAGCAAGGGAGGGCGCGGCGAGGAGCTGGCGGAGATCGGCGACATGGTGCGCTCGGGGGCCGTGGCCGTGTCGGACGACGGCCGCCCGGTGGGGAACAGCTACCTGCTGCGCATGGCGATGGAGTACACGAAGATCTTCGGCATTCCGCTCATCGACCACTGCGAAGACTCGATGCTGAGCGCTTCGGGAGTCATGAACGAAGGGTACTACTCGACGGTCCTGGGCCTGAAGGGGATTCCGAAGGCGGCCGAGGAGGTCGCGGTCGGCACCGATCTCGCCGTCGCCGGCCTCACCGGAGGACGGCTGCACATCGCGCACCTGAGCACGCGGGGCAGCCTCGACAAGGTGCGGCAGGCCCGGCGCGACGGCCTCCAGGTGACCTGCGAGGTGACGCCGCACCACCTCGTCCTGACCGACCAGGCGGTGGCCGACTCGGATTTCGACGCGAACACCAAGATGAACCCCCCGCTGCGCGGCGAGGAGGACCGTCAGGCGCTGATCGAAGGGCTCAGGGACGGCACGATCGACGCCATCGCCTCCGACCACGCGCCGCACCACCAGGACGAGAAGCTCGTGGAGTTCGACGAAGCCCCCTTCGGGATCGCCGGGCTCGAGACCTCGGTCGCGCTCGTCATGGACCGCTTCGTGCGCCCGGGCGTCGTCGCACCGGCGCGCTTCGTCGAGCTCATGTCCCTCAACCCGGCGCGCATCCTCGGGCTCCGCAAGGGGACGCTGGCGATCGGAGCCGATGCGGACGTGACGATCATCGACCCGGACGCGGAGCGCACGGTGGACGTCACCCGGCTCCTCTCGAAATCCCGCAACACGCCCTTCCACGGCTGGACGCTGCGCGGCTGGCCGGTCGCCACCATCGTCGGCGGACGCCTCGTCCACGAGCACCTCTCCGCCGCGACCCGCTGACGGGCATGACGAGGGCGGCGCGTCTGGCGGTGGCGTGCCTGCCTGTCGTCCTCGTCGCCTGCGGCAAGCCGTTCGATCCCGCGCATGAGGACATCGTCCTCGTCGTCGTCGACACGCTGCGCGCCGACCACCTGGGGGTCTACGGGTATTCGCGCGCCACCTCGCCCCGCCTGGACGCCCTGGCGCGGCAGGCGACGGTCTTCGACGCCGCCTGGTCGGCCGCGCCCTGGACCCTTCCGTCGGTCATGTCGATCATGACGTCGCGCTACCCCTCCAGCCACAGGGTCGAGAACGACGGGATGAGGCTGGCGTCGGACGTGCCGATCCTGGCCGAGACCTTGAAGCGCGCCGGCTACGCCACCGGGGGGTTCGTCGCGCACGTGTACGTGTCGTCGACCTTCGGCTTCGGGCGGGGCTTCGAGGTGTTCGACGACTTCGGGCTGTCGCGTCCCGGCTATCGCCTCGAGGCCGGCATGGAGCCGACCGCGGACAGGGTGACCGATGCCGCGCTCGCCTGGCTCGAGCGGCAGGGCAGGAGGCCGGTGCTGCTCCTCGTGCATTATTTCGATCCGCACTGGCCGTACGATCCTCCCGAGCGCTATCGCGCCCTCTTCCCGAACGCCTACGCCGGTCCCCACGACGCCGGCTACGATTCGATCTCCAGGTACCTCGATCCGCTGGTGACGATCCCGGAGGACTACCGGTCCTTCCTGATCGACCGGTACGACGGGGAGATCCGCTTCGTGGACGATCAGATCGGCCGTCTGCTCGACGGCCTCGCCGCCGCCGGCCGCGCGCCGCGCTCCTGGGTGATCGTGACGGCGGATCACGGGGAGGAATTCAAGGACCACGGCTCGATGGGGCACGGCCGGAGGCTCTACGAGGAGGCGGTGCACGTGCCGCTGATCATCGGCCGCCCGGCGCCACCGGCCGGAGGGGGGACCGATTCCGCCCGGGTGGAGGACGCGCCGCCCGCCGGCGCGCGACGGGTGTCGGTGCCGGTCGGCGGCATCGATCTCTTCCCCACGATCGCGGAGCTCGCCGGCGTGCCGGCCCCCGCGGGGCTGCAGGGCGCGAGCCTGGTCCCCCCTTTGCCCGCCCGGCCAGATGGGCCGGGAGGCTCCGGGCCGGCGCCCGATCGCCCGCTGGTCTCGGAGACCATCCGCCTCAACGCCCACCTGAAGGCGGTGCGCCGCGAGACGCTGAAGCTCATCCAGTCGATGGACGAGAACCGCGCCGAGCTCTACGACCTCGCGGCGGATCCGCTCGAACGCCGCGACCTCGCTACGGCGCGGCCGGAGGAGAGGCGCGCCCTGGCGCAGGCGCTCTTCTCGCAGGTCGATTTCCTGTCCGGCGGATGGAACGTGCGCTGGAGCAGCGACGGCCGCAGGCGCAACTTCCAGGGGCAGCTCAAGACGCGCGGCGTCTTCCGGACCATCGTGCCGCTGTTCCGCGATCGCGGCAAGTACGTCCTCGAGTCGGACCACACGCTGAACTTCTCGGACGCCGGGCAGTCCGGAGCCAGCGGCCTGGCGTTCACCGTCGCCCCGGACGATTCGCCGGTCGAGTTCTATCTGTTGATCGACGGGCGGCCGGCCCTCGATCGCATCTTCCTGGGAGGGAACGCGATGAACCCGAAAGTCATGCCGTTCGAGCTGGAGGGGAAGCCGACGCAGGAGGCGGCGTTCCGGAAGCCGGCGCGGGCCGACGGCCGCGACCTCGGCTTTTTTCTCTGGCGCCTCCCGCCGGCCGCCCCCGACCAGGCGATTGTCCTGGACGATGAAATCCGGGAGCGACTAAGATCCCTCGGCTACATCAACTGAAGGAGGAGCGGAGAATGGCTGCACCGCAGGCAGGAGTCGGGTCGTTCACGTCGCGACTCGACGCGGCGCTGCAAGTGGCCGCAGCGCCGCTCGCCGCCGCTCTCGCCCTGGGCGGCCAGTACGTCATCTCCCTCAACCGCGGTCTCTACCGGAGCCTCGCCCCCGGAGCGGCGCTGCTCGGCCTGGCGATCCTGCTCCTGATCGTCGCCCTGGCGCGGAGGCGTCACGACGCGGGCCCTCCGGCCGATCCATCCTCGGAAATGGGGGGCCCCGCTCTCCGCCGCCTGCCGGCGAACGTCGAGTGGATCCTGGTCGCCCTGATCCTTCTCGCCGGCCTCTACGTGCGCCTCTACCGCATCGATCTCGTCCCCTGGGGACTGAACAACGACGAGGCGATCAACGCCCTGGAAGTGAAGGACGTCTCCGCCCGAAGCGGCATGGACGCCGTCCTCGGAGCCCGGAGCCTGACGACGCGCGGGCTCAGCCGGGAGACGATGTTCCACTACCTCGGCGCGTTCTCGTTCCGGATCGCGGGAATCGAGCTCAACCTCCTGAGGGCGATGCCGGCGGTGTTCGGGCTGTCGCCGCGGCTGATCCAGGACCCGCTGATGGATCTGGTGATCCCGCTGCGGGCGGTCGCCATCGCCGCCGGAGCGCTGACGCTTCTGGCGCTCTACCTGTTCGCCCGCGACCGGTTCGGCTGGTTCGTCGCCCTCCTGGCGACGGCGTTTCTCGCGTTCTCTCCCTGGCACATCCTCTACAGCCGGGTGGGGGAGCGGGCCGTCCTGGCGCCCCTGTTCGCCATCGCCACGGTCGGCTTCTTCCTGAAGGCCTTCGAGTCGGGCCGGATGCGCGACCACGTGGCGTGGGGCCTCGCCCTGGGGCTCGGCTTCTGGAGCTACACGTCGTTTCGCGCCATCCCGATGGCCATGGTGGCCTTCGCCCTCCTGCGACGCCCGCTCGGCTGGGCCCCGGGAGGCTCCGGCGATCCGAGGGCGCGGCGGGCGGCGTATGCCGCGATCGGCATCGCGGCCGGCCTCCTCGTCGTGCAGATGCTCTCGTCGCCGGTCGGCGTTCTGGGGTTCCTGACGCGCGGCGCCTACGCTACCCTGGTCACGCCCCAGGCGAATTTCCCGCTCAATGTCCTCTGCTCGCTCGGGCTGGCCCATTTCGTCCCGGGGCGCTACGCCGTCATCCAGAGCGCCGCCTTCATCAGCGACGGCATGAGCACGACCTACGGCCTGATTGGCCTGGCGCCGGAGACCACGGTCGTGGCGGCGCTGTCGGCGCTCGGCCTGGTCTACGCCGCCTGGCGCGCCCTGCGCCGCCGGGACGCCGCGTGCGGGCTTCTCGTCCTCTGCGTCCTGGCGCTCGTCGCGACCGTCGGCGTCGCCGGCCCCAGCCTGACGCGCCTGCTCGTGAACGACCCCTGGCTGTGCCTGGTCGCGGCGCTCTTCGTCTCCCGGATGGTCTTCGATCTGGCCGCCATCCGGCCGCCGCTCACCGCCTGGGCCGCCGGCCTCTTGATCGTGCCCCTGGTCGCCTGGAGCGGCGCGCAGGGGTTCTCGAACTATTTCCTGCGCGCCGGGAAGTCGGAGCAGGCGATGCAGAACTTCGGCGCCACGCAGACGATCATGGGGATGTTCGTCCGCGCCCTGCCGCCCGACCGGCTGGTGTACGTGCTGCACACCCTGCGCGTCGACACCCTGCGATACCTGATCGGCGACCGCCCCGGCGTCTATCTGATCAGCGATCCCTCCACCGTCGACTTCGACGGCGTCATCAAGTCGCCGAGGAGCGCGACCTTCGTCATCGAGTTCGCCCGCCCGTTCGCCGAGGCGATGCGCTACCTGATCATGCGCTACCCGCTCGGGGACGCCACCCAGATCGCCGACGCCCGCCTCGATCCCGACAAGATCCTGTTCTACACGTTCACGCTCTGGAAGGACGAGAACGGCCAGGCGGTGCCGCCGCCCGACGCCTTCGCGCCGGGGGCGCCGCCCCCCGGGCCGCCGGCCTTCGCCCCCCCACCCTCTTGACATTCACCTGATTTACACCTAATCTGCTTGTCGGCCGGGGGACCGCTCTTTCGGGACCGTCTCCGGGGGGAGCGCGCCCAGGCAGGGACCCCGGCCGCGACCTTCATCTTGATTGCGGGCGTCCACGCCCGCCGGGAGTCCGAAGATGGCGCGCGCGCAGGCAGTGCAGACAGGCACCCTCACGAAGCGGCAGCAGATCGTCTTCGAGTTCATCAAGGGATACATCCAGGCGCACGGCGTCTCCCCGTCCTACGAGGAGATCCGCCGGAACTTCGGCTTCGGCTCCTACAACTCCGTCCAGAAGCACCTCAAGAGCCTGGTCACGAAGGGTTTCTTGAAGACTCCCTGGGGGAACCAGAAGCGGGCCCTCATGCTGGTCGAGCCCGGCCCGGCCACGACCATCCTGACCCTTCTCGGGCGGGTGGCCGCCGGCCGCCCGATCGAGGCGATCCAGAACCCCGACACCGTCGAGGTCCCCGAGATGCTCCTGCGCGGCGAGGACAACTTCGCCCTGCGCGTGGTCGGCGACAGCATGGTGGACGAGGGGATCCGCGACGGCGACATCGTCATCGTCAAGAGCCAGCGCGATGCCAAGAACGGCCAGACCGTGGTCGCCCTGATCGGCGACGAGGCGACCATCAAGCAGTACTACCGCCGCGGCGCCCGCATCGAGCTGCGCCCCGCCAACCCGCGCATGTCGTCGCTGGTGGTGAGCGAAGATGATCTCCAGCTGCAGGGGATCGTGGTGGGGCTGATCCGGAAGTTCGACCGGTAACGTCGCCGTCTCATGGCATCCACTCCATGCTCCGCAGCGTCCTTCACGTCGACATCGCCGCCTTCCCGATCGCCGTCGAGAGGGTGATCGAGCCCCATCTGCGCGGGCGGCCGGTGCTGGTGGCGCCGCCCGGGTCGGCGCGAGCGCCGGTCTGGGTGGTGTCGCAGGAGGCGGCGCGGGAAGGGGTGCGGACCGGGATGCCCTTGCCCGTGGCGCTGCGGCGCTGCCCGGGGGTGGCGGTCCTGCATCCGAACGAGGCGCTCTACCGGCGGGCCACGGGGGCGCTCCTCTCGCTGCTCGGCGGGTTCTCCCCCCTGATCGAGCCGGCTGCGTTGGGGCAGACGTTTCTGGATCTCACCGGCACGGGGCGCCTGTTCGGCGCGGCGCAGGACGCGGCGGTGCGCATCCGCCGCGAGATCGAAGCGCGGCTGCGGCTCAAGCCGACGGTCGGGCTGGCGACGAGCAAGCTGGTGAGCCGCGTGGCCGCGCGGGTGATCCGGCCGGACGGGCTGTGCGACGTCTTCCCGGGATCGGAGGCGCCGTTCCTGGCCCCCTTGCCGGTCGGGCTCCTGCCGGCGGCGCACGGCGAGACGCGCGAGCGGCTTTCCGACCTCAACGTCGCACGGGTGGCCGATCTGCTGCGCTTCTCGCCGGCGCAGCTTCTGGTCGCGTTCGGGCGGCAAGGCGGGCGGCTGCGCGGCCAGGCGCTCGGGATCGACGCCTCGCCGGTGCGCCCGCCCGAGGAGGCGGTGGCGGTGGTGGAGGAGGAGACGCTCGCCGAGGACTCGAACCACGAGGCGGTGCTGCTGCGGGCGCTCTTCGGCCTGTGCGAGCGGGCGGGGGCGCGGCTGCGGCGGCTTCAGGCGCGGGCCGGCCGGCTGCGGGTCACGCTGCGCCACAGCGACGACGTCCTGGCGCGCCGCGAGGAGCGGCTGCCCCTGCCGGTCGCCGCGGACCTTCCGCTGTTCGCGCAGGCGCGGGGGATCTGCGAGCGGGCCCGGGCGCGGCGGGTGCGGGTGCGCTGGATCGAGCTGCGCTGCCTGGAGATCGCCCGCGCCCCCAGGCAGCTGGAGCTGTTCCGCCCGGCGGCGTTCGACGCAAGGGCCCGGGACGGCGGCGCCGCCGGCCCGCTGGCGGAGGCGATGGATCGGATCCGCGGGCGCTTCGGCGGCCGGGCGATCCTTTCCGGGAGGATGTTCGCGGGGCGGGCCGTTTCACCCGCGGAGGGCGGCGCACGGTCGCCGGTGCCGCCCCGATGAGCGATCCTCCCGCCTTCGTCCATCTTCAAGTCCGCTCGCACTACAGCCTGATGCGCGGCGCCGCGAGCCTCGAGGCGCTGTGCGCCGCCGCGGCGGAGCGCGGCATGCGGGCGATCGCCTGCACCGACGTGGACGGGCTGTACGGGGCGGTGCGCTTCCGGGAGATCGCCCTCGACTGCGGGCTCTCGCCCGTCCTCGGGGCGGAGGTGACGGCCCCCGACGCGCGGCGCCGCGAGGCGGGGGAGAGGGCGACGCTTCTGGTGAAGACGGCGGAGGGGTACGCCAACCTCTGCCGCATCCTGACGCGGCGGCATCTCGACCCCGGCTTCTCGGTCCTGGACGCGCTCAAGGGAGACACCCGCGGGCTGGTCGTCCTGTCGCCGTCTTTGGCCCTGCTGCAGGCGGCGCTCGAGGCTCGCGGGGCGCGCGATCTGCATCTGGCGCTCGGGTCGTCGTCGGCGCCGTCGGCGGCGGAGGGGACGTTCCACCGGCTGCGCGCCGCGCGGCGGCTCGGCATCGGGCCGGTCGCGGTCAACGACGTGCACTTCGTGGACGCGGGGGGCTTCGACCTGCACCGGCTGCTGCGCGCCATCTCCCTCAACACCACGCTCGACCGCGTCCCGCCGGAGGATCTGGCGTCGCCGCAGGCCTGGCTCAAGCCGCCCCTCGAGATGGAGCGCGCCTACCCGCACTGCCCCGAGGCGGTGGCGGCGACGGCGCGCATCGCGGAGGAGTGCGTCCTCGACGCGCCCCCCTGGGGGGCGCTCGTCTTCCCGCGCTTCGCGGACCTGAAGATCGACGGCGCGTCCGGCGACTCGCTCGCCCTGCTCGAGGCGCGCTGCGAGGAGGGGGCGCGCTGGCGGTACGGCGCGGTCACGCCGCAGGTGCGCGCCCGGCTCGATCACGAGCTGGCGATCATCCGCGAGAAGAATTTCGCCGACTACTTCCTGGTGGTGCAGGAGATCGTGAGGCGCTCTCCTCGTACATGTGGAAGGGGGTCGGCGGCGGCGTCGATCGTCTCGTACGTGCTCGGCATCACGCACGTCGAGCCGATCCGGCACGACCTGTACTTCGAGCGCTTCCTGAACCGCGGCCGGGTCGACCCGCCCGACATCGACGTCGACTTCTGCTGGGACGAGCGGGACGACCTGCTCGACTGGGTGTTCAGGACGCTCGGCGAGGAGCGCACGGCGATGATCGCCAACCACGTCACCTTCCGGGCCCGGGCCGCGGTGCGCGAGGTGGCGAAGGTCTACGGCCTGCCGGACGCGGAGATCGCCCGGGTCGCCTCGGGCCTGTCGCGCTACTGGGGGGCGGAGACGGCGCTCGAGGCGACGCGACGTTCGCCGCTCTTCCGCGGCGCGGAGTTCGACCCGCGACAGGGAGGGGTGCTGGCGCGGCCGCCGTGGCCGGAGATCCTGGAGGCGGCGGCGCGGCTCGAGGGCTTCCCGCGCCACCTGTCGGTGCACTGCGGCGGGGTCGTGATCGCCCCCGACGGGGTGTCGCGCCACGTGCCGGTGGAGCGGGCGGCGAAGGGGGTGCGGGTCATCCAGTGGGAGAAGGACCAGGCCGAGGAGGCCGGCCTGGTCAAGATCGATCTCCTGGGGAACCGTTCGCTGTCGGTCATCCGCGACGCCTGCGCCGCCGTCCGGGAGCACGGCGGTCCGGACCTGCCGTCCGGCTCGTTCGACCCGATCGACGACCCGCGCACGCAGGAGAAGATCCGGGACGGCGACACGATGGGGGTGTTCTACGTCGAGTCGCCGGCCATGCGGCAGCTGCAGCAGAAGACGCGCCGCGGCGACTTCGAGCACCTGGTCATCCACTCGTCGATCATCCGGCCGGCCGCCAACGACTACATCCGCGAGTACGTCCGCCGCCTGCGCGGCGGCGCCTGGACGTCGCTCCACCCGATCCTCGACGAGGTGCTGCACGAGACCTACGGGATCATGTGCTACCAGGAGGACGTGGCGCGCACCGCCATCCGCATGGCCGGCTTCAGCGACGCCGAGGCGGACGGCCTGCGCAAGGTGCTGTCGAAGAAGTGGGCCGGGAAGAAGGTCGAGGACTACCGGCAGCAGTTCACCCGGGGGGCGGGGGAGCGCGGCATCCCTCCCGAAGTCGTCGGAGAGGTCTGGCGGATGATCCTGTCGTTCGCCGGCTACTCCTTCTGCAAGCCGCACTCGGCCTCGTACGCCCTCGTGTCGTTCAAGGCGTGCTACCTCAAGGCGCACCACCCGGCCGAGTTCATGGCGGCGGTCATCAGCAACGGGGGCGGCTACTACTCGACCTTCGCGTACGTCTCCGAGTGCCGCCGGATGGGGCTCGAGGTGCTTCTGCCGGACATCAACGAGAGCGCCAGGGCGTACACCGGCGGGAGCGCGCGGGCGGAGCAGGGCGCGCCGCCGGGGCAGCGGGCGCCGGACCGGGAGGAGCGGGGTACTGTGCGCGTCGGCCTGATGCAGATCAAGGGGCTGCGCGACGAGGCGCTCGAGGCGATCCTCGCCGAGCGCAAGGAGGGCGGACCGTTCGCCTCGTTCGACGAATTCCTCGGGCGCGTGCCGATCGATCCGTCGGACGCGCGCCTCCTCATCCGCGCCGGCGCGTTCGACGGCATCGGGTTCGGGGCCGAGCGTGCCGCGGCCGCGCGGCCGGCGACAGGCGCGACCGGGTCCGGCGCGGCGGCCGGCCCCGATCTGGCGGTCCGGCCGCGGCTGCACTGGCGGCTGGCGGAGTGGGAGGCGAAGACGGAGGGGCGGCGCTCGGCGGCGCGCTCCCTGTTTCCTCCCGACCTGGGGCCGCTGCCGGATCCGCGGCCGTACGACGAGGCGCGCCTGCTCAGGGACGAGGCCGACGCCCTCGGCTTCCTGGTGAGCCGGCACCCGCTGACGCTGTATCGCGGGCACCTCCTGGCCTTGCGGCAGGCCGGGATCCGGCCGGTGCGGGCCGCGGCGCTCAAGGAGCACGTGGGGAGGAGGGTGGCGACGATCGGCTGGCTCGTCACCGGGAAGGTGGTGACCACGAAGGAGGACGAGCCGATGGAGTTCATCTCCTTCGAGGACACCACGGCGATCTACGAGACCACGTTCTTCCCGCGCGCCTACGAGCGCTTCTGCGGCATGCTCACGGCGGCGCGGCCGTTCGTCCTGAAGGGGACGATCGAAGAGGAGTTCGGGGCGGTGGCGATGACGGTCGAGGAGGCGGCCTGGCTGGACCGGGTGGCGCCGCGGCCGATCGACGGCGGAGCGCCGAGGCCGGTCAGCGGCGGCGCGCCGGGCCCCGCTGCCCCGCGGGCGGCTCCGACAGGACGATCGTCGCCTCGCGCCGGCGCCCGTCCCGGACGAACTCCAGGGCCGCCCGGTCGCCCGGCCTGAGGCGCGACAGCTGCGTGCGCAGATCGTTGTCCGTGACGACCGTCCGGCCGCGGAACGAGACGATGACGTCGCCGCGATGAAGGCCCGCCGCGGCGGCCGGGCCGTCCGGATCGAGCGACGCGACGATGGCGCCGCGAAGCTCGCCGAGATCGAAGGCGCGGGCCATCTCGGGCGTGAGGTTCTGGACGGCGATCCCGGCGTAGCCGCGCACGACGCGGCCGTTCTTCAGAATGCTGTCGAGCACGTCGCGCGCCATGTTGGAGGGAATGGCGAAGCCGATCCCCTGGTACCCGCCGGAGCGCGAGTAGATCGCGGTGCTGATGCCGACCACCTCGCCGCGGGTGTTCACCAGCGCCCCGCCCGAGTTGCCCGGGTTGATCGCCGCGTCGGTCTGGATGAAGTCCTCGTAGTCGGCCAGGCCGAGGCTGCCGCGCCCGATGGCGCTGACGATCCCCATGGTGACGGTCTCGCCCAGCCCGAACGGGTTGCCGATCGCCAGCACGATGTCCCCCACCTCGAGCCTCTCCGAGTCCCCCATGACCGCGTGGGGCAGGGAGTCCCGCTCGACGCGCAGCACCGCGAGGTCGGTGCGCTGATCGGCGCCGACGATCCTGGCCCGCATCTCCCGTCCGTCCCCGAGCGCCGCCTTCACCTCCTGGGCCTGCTCGACCACGTGGTAGTTGGTCAGGATGGTCCCCTGGTCGTCCACGAGGACGCCGGAGCCGAGGCTCATGGCGCGCTGGTCGCGGGGAACCACGAGGCCGGGGAACTCCTCGCCGAAGAAATCGCGGAAGAACGGATCGACCAGGAACGGCGAATACTGGTAGGTGCGGATGACCTTGTAGGAGGAGATGTTCACGACCGCAGGCATGACGGCGCGGGCGATGGCGGCGTAGCCGTCCTGGGACGTCCGGGACGTCGAGCCTGCGTCGAGGTGCGGCGCCTGAGAGGGGGAGAGGCCGCGCGGACCCTCGGCCGGGGCCTCCGCCCCTCCGGCGGACTGGCCCCGCCCGATCTCCGGGTGGCCGTGTCGGCGGGCCGTCGAGACCAGCGCGAGCAAGGCTGCGCCCAGACAGGCCCCCGCGAGCAGCAGGCCGGCGGAGGTCACCCCCTTCCTCCCGTCCCGATCCGCCAGCGCGCGGTTCATTGCATCCCCCTGGGAAAGGATGTAATTATACCGTCGACCCTCGGGGTGTTTCGAGGAACGGAAGGACGGAGACGATGGTGCCCGAGTCCTGGGATCTGACGAGCCCCATGGTGATCGACTTCGTCGTCAAGGCGCTCCTGGCGATCGTGTGCGGCGGGCTCATCGGCGTCGAGCGCGAGATCAAGGACAAGCCCGCCGGGTTCCGCACCAACATCCTCATCTGCCTGGGGTCGATGCTCTTCATGTGGCTGTCGACGAAAGTCGCCATGGTGATCGCGGCGGACCGGCCGAGCGACCCGGGCCGGATCGCGGCGCAGGTCGTGACCGGGATCGGTTTCCTCGGCGCCGGGACGATCATCCAGTCGCGCGGGCGAATCATCGGCCTGACCTCGGCGGCCATGATCTGGGTGGTCTCGGCCGTCGGCATGACGATCGGGGCGGGCTACGGGATCATCGCGCTGATCACCACCGGGATCATCCTGGTCGTCCTGGTGGGTCTCGGGCTGGTCGAGCGGCGGGTCTTCAGCCGTTGCACCTACCACGACTGCCAGATCGCCTTCGACGACGACAACGGGCGGACGCGCCGCGAGATCGAGGTCGCCCTGCGCTCCCTCGGGCGGCCGCTCGAGTCGTTCCACCTCCGCCGGGCGGACGACCACGTGGTCCTGACGGTGCCCTACTGCGACGCGCACCGCGAGCACAAGAAGATCCTGGGCGAGCTGTGGAAGATCGAAGGGGTGCGCGAGGTCCGGCCCCTGCGCTGAGCGTTCCTCAGAAGATCGTGTCCACCCGGGCTCCGGAAGGAATCTCGATCCCCAGCCGCTTCGCGGTGTCCCGGTTGACCAGCAGCTCGGGATCTCCCGCCCGCAGCGCCTCGATGTCCCCCGGCAGGAGCGCGCCGCTCAGCACCCGATTCGCCAGACTCGAGGTCTCCTCGCCGAGGCGCTCGTACGAGGCGCCGTAGGAGAGCAGGGCGCCCTGCTCCGCCCATTCAGGGGTCGGGGCGGCCAGAGGCAGGCGGTTCTTGATCGCCCACGTGGTGATCACCTCGCGGGCGCGCGGGATGGAGGTCAGCTCGTCGTCGGGCACGATCAAGGCGTCGATCCGTCCCCGCAGGCTGTTCAGGGCCGGCAGGAGGTCTCCGATGGCGCGGCAGAGCCGGAATTCGACCTGCACCCCGCGGCGCTCCGCCGCCTCGCGCAGATCGTGCACCAGGAGCGACGACGTGTCCGCCTGGTAGACCATCCCCACGCGTCGCAGGGCCGGGAGAACGCCCGACACCCGCTCGATCAGTCGATCGGCATCCGGCTGGTTGAGCAGCAGGCCGATCGTGTCGGTCTTCAAGTCGTGCCGCCGCGCGTCGGTGATCAGGGTCAGGATCGAAGGAATGTCCCGGATCTCGCGACGCACCAGGCGGGCGGCCCGCAGGCCCGCGGCCACGATCAGGTCCGGCTTTTCGGCCCCGATCCTTCGGACGGTCTCGGCCGGGTCCCTTTCGCGATCGAGATCGATCACGCGCACCGGGCTCCCGGCCCGCGCCGCGAGGCCCCGAAGGAACTCGTCGTAGGGGAAGGGGTCCTTGGTCACCAGGGCGGCGATGTCGCGCTCGTTGGGGCGCTTCAGCCTGAAGTCCATCCGGCGCGTGCGTCCGGGCTCGGTCACCATCCCCTCGTACTGGATCGATCGGAAGCCGTCGCGCTCGGCGGTCACGGAGCACACGTGATGCGGGGAGAGGGCCGGGAAGCGGTACCGCCCGCGGGCGTCGGTGATGGCCCACGAGGGGCCGATCCCGTCTCCCGCGAGGAGCAGCCGGGCCCCCGCCAGCGGATTCCCGGCGGAGTCGGCGACGGTTCCCGCAATGGTCGCGACCTCGACGTGGGCGACGGCGGAAGAAGGGGAAAGCAGGCCGGCGAGCGGCATCGCGATCGCCGCCAGGATCCGAGACCCGTGTGTGGACATCATGGAGACCTCCACGGTGCCCGCGAGGGCACCCGACAGCCGGACGCGAGGAATGGACGCACCGGCCCGCATGCCATGGAGCCCTTATATGCCTGGACCGCCTGGCAGGTCAATCGGCGCCCGGGCTTCGAGCGGGGGATGCGCCGCGCCTGGATTGACACGCGCGCGGAAGAGATCCTAGGATGCGCAGCCTCGAACGACGACACGGAGACCAGGCGCATGACCGCCCCGCTCGTGCAGTCGGAATTCCCGGACCTGAGGCTTCTCAGTCGCGGAAAAGTCCGGGACAACTACGATCTGGGGGACGCGCTTCTCATCGTCTCGACCGATCGGATCTCGGCGTTCGATCACATCCTGCCGAACGGCATACCGGACAAGGGGAAGGTCCTGAACCAGATCTCCATCTTCTGGTTCGGGAAGACCGCGGGCCTGGTGCGCAATCATCTTCGGGAACACCGGGTCGAGCGCTTTCCCGGATTGCTGCGCCGGCATGCCGAAATCCTGAAAGGACGGTCGGTCCTGGTCACCCGGCTCGACATGCTGCCGGTCGAATGCGTGGTGCGCGGCTACCTGGCCGGATCGGGGTTCAAGGAGTACGTGAAGACCGGATCGGTCTGCGGCCTCAGGCTGCCTCCCGGGCTCAAGGAGTCGTGCCGCCTGCCGGAGCCCCTGTTCACGCCGTCCACCAAGGCGGTCACCGGGCACGACGAGAACATCCCCTTTGCCAAGGTGGTGGACCTTGTGGGGCGCGAAACCGCCGTGAGCGTGCGGGACCTCAGCCTGCAGATCTACAGGAAGGGATGCGAGCACGCCGAATCGCGCGGCATCATCATCGCCGACACGAAGTTCGAATTCGGGCGCGACCGGGACGGCATGGTCCTGGCCGATGAAGTCATGACGCCCGACTCGTCCCGCTTCTGGCCGAAGGAGACCTACCGGGAAGGCGGCGCCCAGCCATCCCTCGACAAGCAGTACGTCCGCGACTACCTGGAATCGATCGGCTGGGACAAGAATCCGCCGGCGCCCCGGCTCCCCGATGAAATCGTCCAGGGAGCCAGCCGGCGCTATGTCGATATTTTCACGCGCCTGACGGGTCAACCCCTGGAATAGAGTTCAGCTCCGAGCGGTCGGGTCGACCCCGGAATCGGCCCCTCCACCCAGGGAGGCCAGCAGCCGGCGGCTGCGATCGACGCTCTCCGGGGCATGCGGCGCCCGGCGGCGCCTCACGAGGAAGCGGTTCTTCAGCCGGAGCATGCGGCGGACCGAAGCACCGATGCGGGCGGCCCCGACATCCCCCTCCCGTACGGCCGCGAGCAGCTCGGCGTGCGCCGCGCGGATCTTCACCTCCGAGCTGCAGAACATGAGGCCATCGTGACCCGCGGCCAGGGCGCGCAGAGCCAGGCCGCCACCGGGGGTCTGATCCACCGCCCCCATTTCGAGGTCGTCGGTCAGGATCAGCCCGCCGTATTCCACCTTCTTCCGAAGGAAGGTGTCCACCACCGGGCGCGACAGGGTGGCGGGCGCCGAGGCGGGCCCCTGGATGGCGGGATAGTGCGCATGCCCGACCATGACGGCCGGGAGTTTCCTTCGGAGCCGCCGGTAGGGGAGCAGGTCCTCGTCCCAGAGCCGGGCCCGCGACTTCTGGATGACCGGCAGCGTCAGGTGGGTGTCGGCGCGTGCCGACCCCAGTCCGGGGAAATGCTTGCCGACCGGAACGACTCCGGCGCTCAGATGGGCCTCGAGAAACGCCCGGGCCAGCCGGCAGACGACCCCGGGATCATGGCCGTAGGCCCGATCGCCGATGCCATTGCGCGGGTCGCGATCGGACAGGTCGAGCACCGGGGCGAAATTGACGCTGAAGCCGAGGCTCCTGAGCGCCTGCGCCGTGGCCTGGGAATGTCTCCTGACCGCCGCCCCCGCGTCGGGACGACCGGCAAGCTCGAGATTGGGCGGGATCGCCCCGACGATCGGCTTGAGGCGGTTGACCCGGCCCCCTTCCTGGTCGAGGGCGATGAACGGAGGGACGCGCACCGCCCGGTACAGGTCGTCGGTCAATGAGCGGACCTGGGAGGCGCTCTCGATGTTGCGGGAGAACAGGATCAGGCCACCCGGGCGAACCTGGTCCAGAAGGGCCCTGAGTTCCGGCCCGAGGGAGGTCCCCTGGAAGCCTATCCAGAAGAGCTGGCCGATCCTCTCCTCGAGCGACAGGTCTGCGCCGACGGACATCGAAGGGTACTCTATCCGATGGACCCAAGGCCCGCAACCAGGGAGCCTGTCCGTCTCTTGAGGGAGGCTCCTGGGAGCTTTTTCTGTGACGATTTCGTAATGGAACTTGACCCACCCTCTCGTGGAGCCTAGATTGCCGTTGTGGATATGTGAGATAGGTTGTTTATATTGCGATTAGTTAAAAACGCATATCTTAACAATTTTTGTGGAGCAGACTGGAGTCATAAAGCCACATATATGGTGGTCGAAAGCCTAGAGGTCACTGCATCTTGCGGTCGATTTTGAAGGGAGTTTCCTTGACTTGCCTGAGAGGCGATGGTAGCATCCACCGCCTTTCTGCGGATTTGAGTCGGGAGGTCGGGTGATGTCCAGCAAGAAGTTCTACACCATCATGATCGTCCCTCACGCCGCCGCCAAGTTCCGGCGTCTCAAGATATCCCGGAACTTCCTGATCGGGGCGGGCATCTTCCTCGGGCTCATCTTCATTGCCGGCCTCATGTTCCCGACCTACCTGCTGCGCGCCACCCAGCTGTCCGCAGGCATGCAGAAGCTCGCCAAGGAGAACTCGGAGCTGAAGAAGGCGAGCGAGAAGTTCGACGAGTCCCTGGCCGACCTGCGCGGCCGCCTGGCGGAGTTCGAGGCCAAGGCGACGAAGTTCGCCATGCTGGCGGGGGTCGAGGAGAATCCGGCCCAGCAAATGGCGGCGGGCGGCAGCTCCTTCGATTTGAAGGGGCTTTCTCCCAAGGCATCCCAGGCGGTCATCGAGGCGGAAATCAATACCCTGCGGGAGCGCTCCGGCGTCCTGCAGGACACCTTCCGGGTCCTCGACATGGCGTTCCAGAAGCAGTCGCTCCTCCTGTCGTCCACGCCGAGCATCTACCCGGTCCACGGCCTCCTCGGGAACGGCTACGGCTGGCGCCGGGACCCCTTCACGGGGATGCGGGACTTCCACCAGGGGCTCGACCTCGTGGCGCCGATCGGCACGCAGGTCGTAGCTCCAGCGGACGGCATCGTGACCAAGGCAGGCCCGGCGGGGGGGTTCGGCAACTCGGTGTTCATCTCGCACGGGTACGGGATCATCACGCGCTACGGCCACCTGGCGTCCTACAACGTCAAGGTAGGGCAGCGGGTGAAGCGGGGGGACGTGGTGGCCACGGTCGGGACGACCGGCCGCAGCACGGGGCCGCACCTGCACTACGAGCTTCTGGTGCACCAGAGGAACGTCGACCCGATCAAGTACATCCTGGAAGAGTACCGGGCGTTCTAGGCTCCCAAGCCCCGCTGTGTCTTTGATTTCCCCCTGCGTTCTGCTATAGTTGCGGCCAGTGCGGCCGGGTCGAGGAGCCCCGAAACCCGGTCCCGGCAGGCCGCGTCGGGCGCGGCGATCCCTGGATCCGACCCCACCACAGTTCGTTCCCAGGGTTCAGGCCCCTTCGGGGGCGGAGGTCGTCACCCACATCCCGATGCTGATCGACACCATCCTCAAGAAGATCGTCGGCACCAAGAACGAGCGCGAGCTCAGGCGTCTCCAGCCGCGCGTCCAGACCATCAACGACCTCGAGCCTTCCGTCCGCGCTCTCTCCGACGAGCAAATTCGGGCGAAGACCCTGGAGCTCAAGGGCCGGATCGCCGCAGGCACGTCGCCCGACGACATCCTCCCCGAGGCGTTCGCCCTGTGCCGCGAAGCGGCGCGCCGCACCGTGAACATGCGGCACTTCGACGTGCAGCTCATCGGCGGCATGGTCCTGAACCAGGGGAAGATCGCCGAGATGAAGACCGGCGAAGGAAAGACCCTGGTGGCCACCCTGGCGGCCTACCTGAACGCCCTGTCCGGGAAGGGCGTGCACGTCGTCACCGTCAATGATTACCTGGCCCGCCGCGACGCGGCCTGGATGGGCCCCATCTACAGCTTTCTGGGCCTGTCGGTCGGAGTCATCCAGCACGACATGGACGACGCCAGCCGCAAGGCCGCCTACGCCGCCGACGTGACCTACGGGACCAACAACGAGTTCGGCTTCGACTACCTGCGCGACAACATGAAGTACTCGCTCGACGCCATGGTGCAGCGCGGCCACCATTTCGCGGTCGTCGACGAGGTCGACTCGATCCTGATCGACGAGGCCCGGACGCCCCTCATCATCTCGGGCCCCTCGGAGGAATCGACCGAGATCTACTCCCGCGCCGATACCCTCATCCCGCGCCTCAAGAAGGAAGAGGACTACACGGTCGACGAAAAGTCGCGCACCGCGGCTTTGACCGAGGAGGGGGTGGAGAAGGCCGAAAAGTTCCTGCACGTCGAGAACCTGTATGACCCGGCGGAGATGGAGCTGAACCACGCCGTGCACCAGGCGCTGCGCGCCCACGTCCTGTTCAAGAACGACGTCGACTACGTCGTCAAGGACGACCAGGTCCTGATCGTCGACGAGTTCACCGGCCGGCTGATGCCGGGGCGCCGCTGGAGCGACGGGCTGCACCAGGCGGTCGAGGCGAAGGAGAAGGTCAGGGTCCAGAAGGAGAACCAGACTCTCGCCACGATCACCTTCCAGAACTACTTCCGCATGTACGGGAAGCTCGCCGGGATGACCGGGACCGCCGACACCGAAGCGGTGGAGTTCGACAAAATCTACCGCCTCGAGGTGATGGTCATCCCGACCAACCGGCCGCTCATCCGGATCGAGTTTCCGGACGTGGTCTACCGCACGGAGAAGGAGAAGTTCACCGCGGTGGTGGAGGAGATCGAGGACCTGTACGGGAAAGGTCAACCGGTCCTGGTCGGCACCATCTCCATCGAGAAATCGGAGCAGCTGAGCGAGCTCCTGAAGAAGAAGCGCATCCCGCACGTCATCCTGAACGCCAAGTACCACGAGAAGGAGGCCGAAATCGTCGCCCAGGCCGGGCGCCTCAAGTCGGTGACCATCGCCACGAACATGGCGGGGCGCGGCACCGACATCCTGCTGGGCGGCAACGCGGAATTCCTGGCGCGGCGGGAGATCGTCGAGGAAGGGGTCGATCCCGCCACGGTGACCCCCGAGCAGTGGAAGGATCGGATGTCACGGCACCAGGGGCGCTGCGTCACGGAGCACGACCAGGTCGTCGGCCTGGGGGGCCTGCACATCCTGGGGACCGAGCGGCACGAGGCGCGGCGCATCGACAACCAGCTGCGCGGCCGCGCCGGGCGCCAGGGGGATCCGGGGTCGTCGCGGTTCTACATGTCGCTCGAGGACGACCTGATGCGCATCTTCGGGTCGGACCGGATCTCGGGACTGATGAAGCGGCTCGGCATGGAAGAGGGCGTGCCAATCGAGCACGGCATGGTCACCCGCGCCATCGAGCGCGCCCAGAAGCAGGTCGAGGCGCGCAACTTCGAGACCCGCAAGCACCTGCTGGAGTACGACGACGTCAACAACAAGCAGCGCACCGAGATCTACCGCCTCCGCCGGGAGCTCCTCGAGGGGAAGGGCCAGAAGGAGTACCTGCTGCAGAAGGGGGAGGAAATCCTGGACTACCTCCTCGACTCCTGCTGCAACCCGAACGTCGAGCCGGAGGAGTGGCAGCCGGACGAGCTGCGGAACGGTTTGCTGCGCTACTTCGGGATCGACGTGCAGGCCGTGGGGATCGACTGGAAGACGATCAATGCCGTCGATCTGCACGAACGGCTCCGGACGCACGTGCTGGCGCGCTACGAGGAGAAGGAGCGCGCCCTGGGCGAAGAGGCGATGCGCCAGCACGAGCGCGCCCTCATGCTGTACGTCATCGATACCGCCTGGAAGGACCACCTCCTGGCGATGGACCACCTCAAGGAGGGGATCGGCCTGCGCGGCTACGGCCAGCGCGACCCGCTCACCGAGTACAAGAAGGAGTCTTTCGCCATGTTCGGCCTGATGAAGGAGCGGATCGAGGACGAGATCATCATGAACCTCTGGCGCATGGACGCGCAGGTCGCGACCCAGCAGCGGGAGATGCGCGTCAGGCGGGAGCGCGACCTGACGTACACCGCCCCCGCGAAGGAGGCCCCGCAGCCCGTTCAGCGTCCCGCCGGCCGCGTGGGTCGGAACGATCCGTGCCCGTGCGGCTCGGGCAAGAAGTACAAGAAGTGCCATGGTTCGGAGGAGGGGACCGGCACCGCGGCGCGTCCGGCCGCTCCCCACGGAGTGCGGGTATAGAATCACCGGCGGGCGCCCGCTCTCGCCGGCGCCCGAGGAGCAGAGAATGCTGGAAGGCCCCATCCCCGAGGCGCTGACGTTTGACGACGTGCTCCTCCTGCCCGCCCGTTCGGAGGTGCTGCCGAGCAGGGTCGACGTCTCGACGCAGCTCACGCGCAACATCCGGCTGAACATCCCCCTCGTGTCGGCGGCGATGGACACGGTCACCGACTCCCGCCTGGCGATCGCCATGGCGCAGCAGGGGGGCATCGGCATCGTCCACAAGAACATGCCGATCGAGGCCCAAGCGGGGGAGGTGGACAAGGTCAAGCGCTCGGAGAGCGGCATGATCGTGGACCCGGTCACCATCCGCCCGGATCAGAAGATCGCCGACGCGCTCGATCTCATGCAGAAGTACAAGATCTCGGGGGTGCCGGTCACCGACCGTGGCGGGCGCCTCCTCGGCATCCTGACCAACCGCGACCTGCGCTTCGAGACCCGCACGGACCTGTCGGTGTCGGCCGTGATGACCAAGGAGGACCTGGTCACGGTTCCGGTGGGCACGACGCTCGAGGAAGCCAAGACGATCCTGCACAAGCACAAGATCGAAAAACTCCTGGTCGTCGACCGCGAATACCACCTGAAGGGGCTGATCACCGTCAAAGACATCCAGAAGATGATCAAGTACCCGCACGCGTGCAAGGACGGCCTCGGCCGGCTGCGCGTGGGGGCGGCGGTCGGAGTGGGCCCGGACGAGGTCGAACGGGCGCGGGCGCTGGTGGAGGTGCGCGCCGACCTCCTGGTCGTGGACACGGCGCACGGCCACTCGTCCGGCGTGATGGACATGGTGCGCGTCCTGCGGAAGGCGTTTCCAGGGGTCGATCTCGCCGCCGGCAACGTCGCGACCGAGGAGGGGGCGGAGGATCTGATGAAGCTCGGAGTCGACGCCGTCAAGGTCGGCATCGGCCCGGGATCGATCTGCACGACACGCGTGGTGACCGGCGTCGGGGTCCCCCAGGTGACCGCCATCTCGCAATGCGCCCTCGCCGCCCGGCGCCACGGCATTCCGCTGATCGCCGACGGCGGCATCAAGTTCTCGGGCGACATCACCAAGGCGCTCGCGGCCGGCGCCTCCTCGGTCATGATCGGGTCCCTGTTTGCCGGCGCCGAGGAGTCACCGGGCGAGACCATCCTGTTCCAGGGCCGTACCTTCAAGGCCTACCGCGGCATGGGCTCCATCGGGGCGATGCGTCGGGGCAGCGCCGACCGCTATTTCCAGGAGGCGACGGAGGACAAGCTGGTGCCGGAGGGGATCGAGGGGATGGTGCCGCACAAGGGGTCGCTGCAGGGCCTGATGCCGCAGCTGGTGGGCGGCCTGCGCGCCGGGATGGGCTATTGCGGCGCCCGGGACATCGAGACCCTGAGGCGCGAGGCACGCTTCATCCGCATCACCTCCGCGGGGCTCCGGGAAGGGCACGCCCACGACGTGGTGATCACGAAGGAAGCCCCGAACTATCGGATGGAGTGACCCCGCCGGTCGTCGATCCGGATCTCGCGTTCCAGCCCGCCCCGGTCGACGATCTGGACCTCCACCGCCTGGACCGGGCGGTAGGGTCCCAGGCGCTCGGCCCATTCGACGATGGCGACTCCTTCTCCTCCCAGGATCTCCTCAAGCCCCAGCTCGTCCATGTCCTCGATCTTCTCCACGCGGTAGAGATCGATGTGGTACACGGGCAGGCGCCCGTGATACAGGTTCACGAGCGTGAAGCTGGGGGATCGCACCTGACCGGGGTGCACACCCAGCCCCGCAGCGATCCCCCGGGCGAACACGGTCTTCCCCATCCCGAGATCTCCAGTCAGCAGGACGGTGTCCCCGGAGCGCAAGGTGAGGGCGAGCAACTCCCCCGCGGCGCGCGTTTCGTCTTCCTTGCGGCTGAGGACGGACCGGCCCGGCATCCCCGGTCAGGAGAAGAGGAGTTCCATCAGCACCGGCTGGGGCATCAGGTCACGGTGCTGCCGGAACAGCCGGGGCAGGGGACGCACGAACGTGAGCCCCGCGCGCTCGCACAGGGGCCGGGAACGGCTGCTGGCGATCAGCCGGACCTGCTTCAGGTGGCGCCGCCTGCCGACCTCGATCGTTTCCTGCAGGAGCCTGAGGCCGATGCCGTGGCCGCGCAGGTCGGCATCCACCCCGAGTGACGCGAGGTACAGGACATCCCCGCGAGGATTGTGCGAGGCGGACGGCAGGGCGCGCTCGTATTCGAGATAGGTGCGCGGAAAATCGCGCGTCCAGAGCAGGCCGTTGGTCAGGCCGACGAGCCGCGGCGACTGGCCCGGCCGCTGCAGCTCGGCCAGGAGGAAGGCCTCCGGGAGCGCGAACAGGCGTCTCTGGAGCTCGTTGAGCGACGCGCCCAGGCGGCCCCAGACCCGGCGCTCGATCAGGGTCGCCTCCTCGAGATCGTCGGGACGGGCGGGGCGGATGACCACCCGCAGGACCGCCGGCCTAGCGGCCGTCTGCCCCGCCGGACGTCTCGGGGAGGGCCGGGGAATGCCGCGCGCGAGGCTGTCCTGGTGGGTCGAGGAGCGCTGACCCCCCATCGTCGAGTCCTGGCCGTTCTTCATCCAATCCTCCGGGCGTTCGGAAGCGCGTCGTGCCGGTCGTGCGGTCGAGAGGGCTTCAGCCGCTGCAGGGCCGCGGGGAAATGCAGCAGGATGTCCCGGGCGATGAGCGGCCCTTCCCCCACCTCGGCCGCCGCCAGATCTCCCGCCAGGCCATGAAGGTAGACCGCGAGCCGTGCCGCCGCGCCCACCTCGATCCCTTGCGCGACGAGGCCTGCCAGAAGGCCGGTCAGGACATCGCCGGATCCCCCCGTGGCCATCCCCGGGTTGCCGGTCGGATTGACCGAGACGCGGCCCGAGGGGGACGCGACGAGGGTTCTGTGCCCCTTCAGGACGACGTGGCAGGCATGGCGGCGGGCGAAACCACGGGCCAGATCGAGCCGCTGGAGCTGCACGCGTGACCCCGGCATCCCGACGAGCCTTCCCATCTCTCCGGGGTGCGGCGTCAGGACGAGGGGGCGTTTCCTCCCCGAGAGGCGCTCCGTGCAGCCGGCGAAGGCGTTCACGCCATCGGCGTCCAGGATCACCGGGACGCGCGCCCGCAGCACGACCTCGTCAATGAGCCTTCGCGTCTCGGGGTTGGTGGTCAGCCCTGGACCGATCGCCACCACCTGCTTCCCCTCGAGGAGACCGAGCAGGCGATCGATGCCGGCCGCCGCCAGGGTTCCTTCAGCGGTCTCGGGAAGCCCCTCGGTCATGACCTCCATCGCCCGGGAGACGAATCCCGACTGGAGGCCGGCCGGCACGGCGGCGGTGACCAGGCCGCACCCGGCGCGCAGGGCCCCCAGAGCCGCCAGGCGCGCCGCCCCCCCCTTGCCTCGCGATCCGGCGATCACCAGGGCGTGCCCAAAATCCCCCTTATGGCTGTCCGGGCGGCGTTGCGGGAGGAGAGGAGCGAGACCCTCCACGTCCAGGAGATCGAGATCGACCTTCTCCGCGGCAATCGCCTCGTCCGGAATCCCGATGTCCCTGACATGGAGCGTGCCGCACAGGGCCTCGGCGGGAGGGAAGACGTGCGGGAATTTCGGGCGGACGAAGGTCACGGTGTGATCGGCCTTGATGCAGGGTCCGGGCACCTCGCCGGTGTCACCGGACAGGCCGGACGGGATGTCGACCGCCACCACGAGGGGGCGCGCCTGATTGACCTCCTGGAACACGCGCGCCAGGAGACCGGTCACCGGGCGCGACAATCCGGTCCCCAAGAGGCCGTCCACGACCAGGTCGGACGCGTCCAGGAGTCTCCGGGCGGCCTTCCACGAGGCGGCGCCGCGGATTTCCGTGGGGGCGATTCCCATCCGTTCCAGGGTCCTGAGATGGGTCGCAGCGGCCCCCCGGACGTCCTCCCGCCGCCCGAACAGCAGGGCGGAGAACGGGATGCCGCCGTTTCGGAGGTGGCGGGCCAGGACGAAGGTGTCCCCACCGTTGTTCCCCTTGCCGCACAGCAGCAGGATGCGGCGGGACTCCAGATGGGCTTCGAGGCCCTTCAGGACTTCGAGGACGCGCAGCCCGGCGGTCTCCATGAGGACCGTTTCCTGCAGGCCGTACGTCCGGACCGCACGCCGGTCGATGCGGCGCATCTGTTGCGATGTCAGGATTTCCACGGCCATCGACCTCCGGGAAGGGGCTCACTTTACACAGGTAGAAGGGCGGAATCAAGCCGTGTCGAGAGGTCGTGAATCGAGCCCACGTTGACACCCGCGCGACCGGTCAACGATAATCGCGGGCTGTCTCGATTCGCCGCGATCGACTGCGGGTCGGGGCTTCCGGAGAGAGCCATGCTGCGTTTCCTGACCGCCGGAGAATCGCACGGGCCGGCGCTGGTCGCCATCCTGGACGGAATCCCGTCCGGGATGTCCCTCCTGGCCGCCGACATCGACTCCGAGCTGAAGCGCCGGCAGCACGGCTACGGGCGCGGCGGCCGCATGAAAATCGAGCAGGACCGGGTCGAGATCCTCTCGGGTGTGAGACACGGACGGACGATCGGAAGCCCCATCGCCCTCAAGATCGCCAATCGTGACTGGACCAACTGGCAGAAGCCGATGGCGATCGAGCCGGTCGAAGCCGACGACCTCGAGCGCAAGCGGGTGACCCGGCCCCGGCCGGGGCACGCGGACCTGGCCGGCGCCTTGAAGCACGACGCGGACGACGCGCGCGACATCCTCGAGCGGGCGTCGGCGCGGGAGACCACGGCCCGGGTCGCGGTCGGGGCCGTGTGCCGGAAGCTCCTCGCCGCGTTCGACGTGGGGGTCATCAGCCACACGGTGGCGCTCGGATCGGTCGCGCTGTCCCCTGGCCGGGAAATGACCTGGGAGGAGATCGCCGCGGCGGAGGGGAGCGCGCTCCGCTGCGCCGACCGGGAGGTCGAGCAGAAGATGATCGAGGAGATCGACCGGGCGATGTCCTCGCGGGACTCCGTTGGCGGCTCGTTCCAGGTCGTCGCCCGCGGCGTCCCGGCCGGTCTCGGGAGTCACCGGCACTGGGACCTGCGACTCAACGCGCGCCTGGCAGCGGCCCTGTGCTCCATCCAATCGATCAAGGCGGTGTCCGTCGGGGACGGGGTCGAGGCGGCCACCCGGATGGGCTCGGAGTTCCACGACGAGATTCATTACGATCCGACAGGGCGCCGCTTCTACCGCAGGACCAACCACGCCGGCGGCATCGAGGGAGGCATCACCAACGGCGAGGAGATTCGCCTGCGGGTCTACGTGAAGCCGCTCTCGACCCTGCCCAAGGCGCTCCACAGCGTGGATTTGAAGTCCAAGGAGGAGTTTCAGGCCCAGGTCGAGCGCACCGACGTCTCGGCCATCGCCGCCGCCGGCGTCGTGGGGGAGGCGATGGTGGCCTTCGTCCTGGCGGAAGCGTTCCTCGAGAAATTCGGCGGGGACTCGATGAAGGAAATCACCCGCAACCACCGCGGCTACCTGCAACAGCTGCGGGATTACTGAGGAGCGGGTTTCACCGCGGGGCCTCCGGCCCTGCTGCCCCCAAGTGACCTTGACACGGCAGGATCCCCCGGGTACATTTTCCCTACGGCGCGCAGCGACGGTCATCCGGCACGCGGCCGTCCCAGAAGCCGGAACGAATCGCAGCCCGAGGGATGCGGCACGATGAGACTCTCACAGCGAATCGCTTCGAGACTGAGTCTGCTCACGGAGTTCTGGGCATTCATGAGGGTGCGCAAGAAGTGGTGGCTGGCTCCGATCGTCGCGCTTCTCCTGCTCCTCGGTCTCCTGATTGTTCTCACTCAGGGCTCCGCGCTGGCTCCGTTCATCTACACGATTTTCTGAGAAGCCCGGGGACCAGGCCGGACGCCGCTCCCATGACCATCCGGAAGACCTCGTATGATGAGACGACCTTCCTGCGCCTGTGGCGGGTCGTGGCCAGGGTGCCGCGCGGCCGGGTCGCCACCTACGGTCAGATCGCGCGCATGGCAGGGCTGCAGCGCGGGGCGCGAACCGTCGGGTGGGCCCTGCGCGCCATTCCCGACGGCGCCAGGGTCCAGGGGCGCCGCGTCCCCTGGCATCGGGTCATCAACGCCCTTGGAGAGATCAGTCCGCGGGGCGGTGCCCTGGGCGCCGAGGTCCGGCGCCAGGCCGCCGCATTGAGACGTGAAGGGATCGCCGTGTCCCGCTCCGGGCGGATCGACCTAGGGCGATACCTCTGGCGAGGGGAGCGGCGCCGGCCCTGACGGGGGCCCGCCCGGATCGAACTGCAGCTGGACCAGGCGATGGTAGATGCCGCGACGATCGAGAAGCGCGCGGTGCGTTCCCTCTTCGACGATGCGGCCGTGGTGCATCACGAGGATCCGGTCGGCGCCGATGATGGTGGACAGCCTGTGGGCGATGACCAGGGACGTGCGCCCCTTCAGAAGCCGTTGAAGGGCCACCTGGATCTGCAGCTCGGTCTCGGTGTCCACGCTCGAGGTCGCCTCGTCGAGGACCAGGATCGCGGGGTCGGCGGCCAGGATCCGCGCGAAGGACAGTAGCTGCTTCTGCCCCGTCGACAGGTTGCCCCCCCGCTCGCGCACTTCGGCGTCGTAGCCTCCGGGAAGTCTCTCGATGAAGCGATCGGCATGGACTGCCCGGGCCGCCGCCTCCACCGAGCTCCGGGGGAGCGACGGATCGGCGAACGCGATGTTGGAGGCGACGCTGCCCGTGAAGAGGAAGTGGTCCTGCAGCACGACGCCGACCTGGCGCCGCAGAAAGGGGAGCGGCAGGGATCGGATGTCCCGGCCGTCGATCCGTATGGTGCCCGACACGGGGTCGTAGAGCCGGATGAGAAGCTTGATCAGGGTGGTCTTCCCCGAGCCGGTGGCGCCGACGATCGCCACACGCTCGCCTGGATCGGCGCGCAGGCTGACGCCGTGCAGGACCTCCTCCCCCTGGCGGTAGGCGAACCGGACCTGCTCGAACTCGATCCGCCCTTGGGCGCGAGCCGGCACCGGTGCTTCCACCGCGGCCGCGGCGATCGACGGCCGTTCGTCGAGGAGGGCGAAGATCCTCTCGAGCGACGCCATCGCCGCCTGCAGGACCGCGTAGAAGCCGGACAGGTCCCGGATCGGTCCGAAGAAGCGGGCGGTGTATTCGAGGAAAGCGACCAGCGTCCCGAAGGTCAAAGCACCGCGCAGGATCTGGCCGCCGCCGTACCAGAGGATCAGGGCCGCGGCCACGGTGCCGACCAGCTCGATGATGGCCGAGAAGGCCGACTCGTACACCACGGATCGCAGATCCGCGTCGCGATGGTCCTCGTTGACGGCGGCGAACTCACGGCGGCTCACCGTCTGGCGGCGGAACAGCTGCACCAGCAGCACCCCCGAAATCGACTCCTGCAGATAGGCGTTCATCCTGGCGATGCGGCGCCGCACGTCCCGGTAGGCCTGCCGGATGCGCCCGCGGAACAGCACCGAAAGCAGGAACAGGACCGGGCAGATCGCGAACGCGACGCAGGCCAGGCGCCAGTCGAGCCACCAGAGGATGGCCACGATGGCGATGAGCTTCACGCTGTCTCCCAGGAGCGACACGACGCCCGACGAGAAGAGGTCCGCGAGCGACTCGATGTCGGTCGTCACGCGGGTCATCAGCCGGCCGACCGGATACCGGTCGAAGAACGCCGAGTCGAGCGACACCATGTGCCGGAACACCCGATCGCGCAGGCGATGGATGACGTTCTGGCCCGTGACCTCCATCGAGTAGAGCTGCGCGTAGCGGGCCACCAGCTCGACCGTGAGGGCCAGCAGGTAGAGAAGCGCCAGGGCGGTCACGCCCCGTGCCTCCTTCTCCAGGATGTGATCGTCGATCAGGATCTTGATGAGGTAGGGCTGCAGAAGCTGCGCCCCCATCACCACGAACATGAGGAGGACCGAGGCGCCGATCAGGCGCGACTCCGGCCTGACGTACCCCGCCATACGCCGCACCAGCCGTGCGTCGTAGGCCTTGCCCAGGACCTCCTCCTCGTGCCGGCCCGCGGCCGTCACAGGGCTTCGAGCTCCCGTTCGATCTGCTGCTGCCGGTGCATGCGGGCGAACGGGCCGTCCCGCGAGAGAAGCGCGTCGGCCGTTCCGTGCTCGGCGATCCGCCCGTCCTCCAGGACGACGATGAGATCCGATCGCAGGACGGTCGACACCCGGTGCGACACGAGCAACGTGGTGCGGCTCCGCATGAAGTCCCTGAGGCCGGCCAGGATGGCCTCTTCCGTGTCGGCGTCGACGCTGCTCAGCGCGTCGTCCAGGATGAGGATGCGGGGGTCGAGCAGGAGGGCGCGCGCCAGGGCGATCCTCTGCCGCTGCCCGCCCGAGAGGGTCACGCCGCGCTCGCCGACGAGCGTGTCCAGCCCATCGGGCAGGTCCCGCAGATCGCGCGTAATCTGGGCCACTCCGGCGACCGCCTCGATCCTCCCGCGCGGCGTCCCCGGGGCGCCGAGCGCGATGTTGTCGGCGATCGTCTGCGAGAAGAGGAAGGTTTCCTGAGGAACGACCGCGAGATGCTCGCGCAGGTGACCCGTGGGGATGCCGTTCAGATCGCGGCCGTCGATCCGGATCATCCCGTCCTTGACCGGGTGCACCGCCGCCACCAGGTGCACCAGGGTCGACTTCCCCGATCCGACGCGACCGACGATCCCCAGGGTCGTGCCGGCCGGGACCTCGAGGTCGATGCGGCGCAGGACCGGTCGCGCCGGCCCGTCGCCCTGAGGGTAGGAGAAATCCAGGCCGCTGAACGACACCGTCCCGCGCACCTCGGGGCCGGGGCCGGGGGCGAGATCGCTCGGCAGATCGGTTCGAATCGCCCGGATCTGCTCGATCCGCGCGATGGCACCCAGGCCGCGCTGGAACACGCCGAGGACCCAGCCCATCATGACGGTCGGGCCGGCCAGGAGGGCGAGGTACGACGTGAACGCGACCAGGCCGCCGAGGCTCAGCGAGCCTTCGATCACGTGCCGTCCCCCCAGCCACAGGACCGCGATCGTGCTCACGCCCCCCAGGCCTCCCATGAGAGTGACGATCAGGCCGCGGCTCCTGGCCAGCCGGAGCGACCGGCGGCGGTACTCGAGGCTGAGGCGATCGAAGGCGTCGGCCTCCCCCGACTCGCGCGCGAACGCCTTCACCATGTTGATGCCGCTGAGCGTCTCCTGGGCCTTGTTGCTGATCTCCGCGAGCTGCTCCTGCGTGGCGTTGCTGCGCTTGTGAATCGATCGGCTCACCCTGAACACGCCGGCGAGAAGGAACGGATAGGGGAGGACGGCGACCAGGGTCAGGACAGGGTCGAGCAGGGCCATGAGCGTCAATCCGGCCGAATAGAGAAGGACGACGTTGAGGACGTTCAGGATTCCGGGACCGAAGAGGGAGCGGACGAGCATGAGATCGTTCACCATGAGCGACATGATCTCGCCCGTCCGCCTGCGGGCGTAGAACGACGCGGGGAGCGTGAGCAGGTGGGCGTAGACGTCGTTCCGGATGTCGCAGACGATGCGCCGCGACGCGCCCAGGATGTGGAGCCTGGACCACGTCCGGATCACGCACAGGACCGCAGCCACCCCCACGATCAGCACGACGTCGAGGGTCACCTGGCGCATCGGCGAGCCGCGGTGCAGCGCTTCGATGGCCTCCTTGAGGAGCCAGGGAACGTACAGCGTGAGGGCGCTGGTCGCGACCAGACAGAGCAACCCCAGGACGAAGGCCCGGAGGTTGGCTCGCAGGTGTCGGAGGATCAGGGACACGCGTTCAGGTTCGGGCGAAATCGCGCGGCGGCCGTGCGCTTTCCGGGAGAAGGCCGATCAGGAAGTTCTCGACGAGGAGCTGGCGATTGCCCTTTTTCTGGATCGAGTCGATGGTGGCCTCGAGATCGCCGAGAGCCGCCCCGGCGCGCCCCGCAAGCCGCGCCGCAAGGTCCCGGAGTCGGGGCGCGATGTCGACGTGGATGAGGCGCGCCTCGTCGGCGGGGGAGACGCCGAGGATCATGAGATCCCGCAGCAGCGACATCAGGATGTCCAGGTCGGCCTCGACCGACTCTCCGGCCTGGACGATGGCCTCGGCCCGCGCCACCGCCAGCCCGGGGTCGCCGCGGCCGGCCAGCTCGTCGAGGATGGCCAGGAGCGCGTCGCGCCTCGCGCGGAATCCCTCCAGGTCCAGGTCGAGCGCCGCGCCGATCCGCCCGCCCGACAGCCCGGCGCGCAGGACCGCCTCTTCCGCCTGAAGCTCCCGGCGCTCGACCAGGTAATTGACGATCACGGTCCGGGGCACGAGCTGGAACGGGACCGCCTGGCAGCGCGAGCGGATGGTCGGGAGCAGGGCATGCCAGGAGGAGGTGAGCAGGATGATGAGCGCGTGCGCCGGCGGCTCCTCGAGGGTCTTGAGCAGGGCGTTGCCGGCCGCCGCTTCCATCCTGTGGGCCTGGTCCACGATCAGGATGCGGTGCCGGGACTCCGAGGGCCGGCGCTGGAGAAACGCGATTCCCTGGCGCAGGCGGTCGATGAGGACCGACCAGACCGGGTTTCGGATCGCCTCCGCCTGCAGTTCCTGGGGGTCGACGCCGGACGATTCGTCGGCGCCGGAGCTCTCTCGATCGAAGTCCGACTTCTTCTCGGGCAGCGCCAGGCGCACGTCGGCGTGGACCAGCGAATGGTCGCCGATGTGCCGGCACGAACGGCAGGCGCCGCAGGGTCTCTCTCCCGGCGCCTCGCAGAGCAGGGCCCGCGCCAGGAGGAGGGCCGCCGTCAGCTTGCCCACTCCTCCCGGCCCGTGGAACACGAGAGAAGGGAAGAGCGGGCCGGCCTCGAGGGCGTGCTGCAGGGCGGACGCGGCCCGCGCCTGCCCGACGACGAAATCCTCGATCGGCAGGACGCGCAGCGGGCTCATTCCGGCGCCCCCCGCGTGGTGAGGAAGCGGTCCATCGATTCGATGACCCGGTGATGCACCTCCTCCACGGTGCCGTGCGCGTCCACCACGACGAAGCGTCCCGGCTCCTGGCGGGCCATGTCGAGATAACCGGAGCGGACGCGCTTGTGAAATTCCAGGGACTCCCGCTCGAAGCGGGTCTCGTCGTTCGTCCGGGTGTGGTCGCGGACGCGCGCCCGCTTCAGGGCGGTGTCCTCCTCAAGATCGAACAGGATGGTCAGGTCCGGCTGGATCGCCAGGTTCTCGAGCCCGTGCAGCGCGTCGATCAGGTCGAGACGGATGCCGCGTCCCGATCCCTGGTAGGCCATGGTCGCGTCCTTGAACCGATCGCACAGGACGAGCCTTCCGGAAAGGAGGGCCGGCCGGATGACCTGCTCGATGTGCTGGGCCCGGGCGGCGGCGTACAGGAGCAGCTCGCAGATCGGGGTCATGTCGGCGTTCCGGGGGTCGAGCACCAGTCTCCGGATCTGATCGCCAATCGGCGTGCCGCCCGGCTCGCGCGTCAGGAGATGATCGATGCCGCGCTCTTCGAGGTGGTTGGAGAGCATCTGGATCTGGGTCGTCTTGCCCGACCCCTCGACTCCCTCGAAGGTGATGAATCGGCTGGTCCGGGGCGTTTCGCTCATGGTCTCCGGGGTCGTTCGCGTTCGTGAACGCTGCGGCGGGCCGCGGCGGAGTGCAGGGAGCGCATGGTAGCACAGACCGACGTGGCGACACCGCGAGCCGGTCCGGCACGAGCCGGTCCGGCCATCGCCCCTCCCGATCTCAGCGCTCGGCCGGGGCCGGTGGAGGAGGCGCCCAGCGGCCCGCGAAATAGTCGCGCGCCCGCTGGATGTCCCTGCGAACCTGGTCGACGAGCGCCTGGGGGGATGCGAACCTGAGCTCCAGCCTGAGGCGCGCCAGGAAACGCACCTCGAGGGGCCTGTCGTAGAGGTCGCCTCCGCCGTCCAGGATGTGGGTCTCGACGGCGAAGTTCGCCCCTTCGAACGTCGGCCGGCCGCCGATGTTGGTCACGGCCGGTCGCGTCGCGCCCTCGAGGATGGCTTCGGTCACGTAGACGCCATCCCGTGGAACGAGCTCGTTCTCGGTCGCCAGGTTCGCGGTGGGAAATCCCAGGGACGCGCCGCGCGATTCGCCGTGGATGACGGTCCCCTGGACCGCGTACGGGCGGCCGAGGAGCTCGCGCGCCAGCTCCACCTCTCCCGCCTGCAGGGCGCGGCGGATGCGGCTGCTGCTGACCGGGCTGTCCAGACAGCGGACTTCCGCCACCTGGGCCGCCCGGATCCCGAGATCGCCGCACAATCGGACCAGGAGCTCGGCGTCCCCCTTGCGGTGGCGGCCGAAGTTGAAATTGGCCCCGACGTAGACCTCCCGCACACCGAGGCCCGCGGCCAGGTGCTCGTTGACGAACTGCTCGGCGGCAACCTCCGCCAGCTCCATGGTGAAGGGCAGGACGAGCAGGAATTCGATCCCCGCGGCCTCGATCAGGGCCAGCTTCTGCTTCCGGGTCGTGAGCATGAGCGGCGCGCGCTCGGGCGCCAGGATCTTGAGCGGGTGCGGTTCGAAGGTGATGAGGAGGCTGCTGCCGCCCGTGGCGCGGCTGCGATCGAGAACGGTCGCCACGATAGCCTGGTGACCGCGGTGCAGGCCGTCGAAATTTCCGACGGTCGCCACCGGAGTCTTCAAGTGCGCCCTGAGCGTCGGGATGTCGTCGAAGATTCTCATCGCGAGACAGGATCCCCCGACTCCGTCAGGCGGGACGGAGGACGAGCCACCCCAGGAGCCGAAGCGCCACGTTGGCATACACGCCCGCCACCAGGTCGTCCGTCACGATCCCCCATCCCCCCGGGAGCCGCTCGGCCCTTCGAGCCGGAGGGGGCTTGACGATGTCCATGGCCCGGAACAGGACGAAGGCCAGAACGTAGAAGGGGAGCGTCCACGATCCAGGCGGCTGGAACAGCAGGGTCACGAACAGACCCGCGGCCTCGTCGATGACCACCGGCCCCGGATCGTGCCGCGCCAGCTCGATCGCCGCCACGTGGGCCGACCAGACGGCGATCACCGTCAGGCCGACGGCCGCCGCGAAGAACCACCAGGGCTGCAGGAGCCGCTGCGCCAGGATCGCCAGGGGCATCGCCGCGAGCGTGCCGACGGTGCCGGGGACGTACGGCGAGCGGCCGGCGCCGAACAGGGTCGCTGCGAGGATCGCGGAGGCGGCTCCGAACGATCGGCGGGTCACGCCGGACGGCCCGCGGGAAGGACCTCGACGGCGGACCCGACCAGGTCGAACGGGTGCGCCTCGTCGATGCGCGCCCGGACGAAGGTTCCGGCGGAGAGCGGCCCCGGCGCGTCCGTGAGGATCACGCGGCCGTCGATCTCCGGTGCCTGGCCCTCCGTGCGGCCGCAGAGGACCAGGTCGCTGTCCTCGGGCGCGCCGTCGACCAGCACTTCGATCTCGCGACCGACGAGGGACCGGTTGCGGCGCGCCGCGATCCCTTCCTGGATCGCCATCAAGGTCATGCGCCTCTCCTCCTTGACCTCGGCCGGCACATCGTCGGGCCGCCCGGCCGCCTCGGTCCCCTTCTCCTCCGAATAGGTGAACACGCCCAGATGGTCGAACTCGGCCTCGCGCGCGAACGCGCAGAGGGCCTGGAACTGCTGGGCCGTCTCTCCCGGGAAGCCGACGATGAAGGTCGTCCGGAGGGCGATTCCCGGGACCCCGCGACGCAGGGACTCGATCAGCTTCCGGTGCGTCTCGGCGCTGCCGCCCCGGCGCATCGTCTTGAGCATGGCCGCGTCGGCATGCTGCAGCGGCACGTCCAGGTAGCGCGCGGCCCGGGCGGACGACCCGAGCGCCTCGACGAATTCGGGAGTGATGCGGTTTGGATAGGCATACAGGACACGGATCCAGCGGATCCCGCCGACGGCGTCGAGCGCTCGCAGGAGGCCCGCCAGACTGGCCCCGTCCGATCGATCGCGCCCGTAGTCGGTGGTGTCCTGGGCGATCAAACTGATCTCGACCACCCCCGAGCCCGCCAGGGCCCGGGCCTCCTCGACGATCGATTCGATGGAGCGGGAGCGCTGCAGGCCGCGGAACGAGGGAATGGCGCAGAAGGAGCAGGTGTGGTCGCAGCCTTCGGAAATCTTGATGTACGCCGTGTGCCGGGGCGTCGTCAGGAGACGCGGCGACGCATGGGTGTAGAGATAGGTCGCGCGCTCCCGGCCGGCCTCGAATCGGGACCCGGCCTCCAGCGCGCAGGCCTCGGCGATCCGCTCGATGTCGTTCAGGCCGACCAGGGCGTCGATTTCGGGAATGGCCTCGCGCAGCTCGTCGTGATTGCGCTGCACCATGCAGCCCGCGACCACGAGCCTCCGGCAGCGGCCCGACTTCTTGTGCCCGGCCATCTCCAGGATGGTGTCGATCGACTCGCGCCGTGCCGGCTCGATGAACGTGCAGGTGTTGACCACGATGACGTCGGCGGACGCCGGGTCCGGCGTCAGCTCGTAGCCGCTCTGCTTGAGCGTGCCCAGCATCACCTCGCTGTCCACCAGGTTCTTGGGGCAGCCCAGGCTGACCATGCCGACCTTGATCATCGGGGGATCGCTCTCACGGGTAGAGCCGGTTGAGAGTGCGAGGGTAGGGGATGGCTTCGCGCAGGTGGTGGACGCCGCCGATCCAGGAGACGAACCGCTCGATCCCCATGCCGAAGCCGGCGTGCGGGACCGAGCCGTATTTGCGGATGTCGAGGTACCAGCGGAACGCCTCCACCGGCAACCGGTGCTCCTGGATCCGCTGCAGCAGCAGATCGTGGTCGTGGATCCTCTGGCTGCCGCCGATGATCTCGCCGTAGCCCTCCGGCGCCAGGACGTCCATGCACAAGGCGCGGTCGGGCGCCTGCGGATCGGGCTGCATGTAGAACGCCTTGATCCGCGCCGGATAGTGGGTGACCATCACGGGCTTCTCGAGCGCTTCGGTCAGGACCGTCTCATCGAAGCCGCCGAAATCGTCTCCGGGAACGAAGGGCGGGGCATCCTGCTCGCGGGCGCGCGCCTGGATCTCGGGACGCGACAGGATGGCCGCCGCCTCATCGTAGGTCAGGCGCGGGAACGGCTTCTGCACGCGCTCCAGCCTGGTCGTGTCCCTCTCGAGGGTCTTGAGCTCGGCGCGGCATCGATCGAGGGCGCGGGCGACCAGCGAAGTGATGAAGTCCTCCGCCAGATCGAGCATGTCGGGCAGACCCGCGTAGGCGACCTCGGGCTCGACCATCCAGAACTCGGTGAGGTGTCTGCGGGTCTTCGATTTTTCGGCCCGGAACGTGGGCCCGAAGCAGTAGACCTTGCCGAACGCCAGGCAGGCCGGCTCGAGGTACAGCTGGCCCGACTGGCTCAGAAAGGCCTTCTGTCCGAAGTAATCGGTCTCGAACAGGGTCGAGGTCCCCTCGCAGGCCGCCGGTGTCAGGATGGGGGAATCGATCAGGACGAAGTCGCGCGCATGGAAGAAGTCCCGGATTCCCTGGCTGATCTCGCTGCGGATGCGGAGCAGGGCGTGCTGCTTCGACGAGCGAAGCCACAGGTGGCGATGGTCGAGGAGGAAATCGGGACCGTGCTCCTTGGGGCTGATCGGGTAGTCCTGGGCCAGCTGGTGCACGATGACCGAGGTCAGCTGCATCTCGTAGCCCCCCGGGGCCCGGTCGTCCTTGCGGACTTTTCCCTCCACCTCCAGCGAGGATTCCTGGGTCAGCTTCTGGCAGGCGTCGAACACCGCGGGGGGGACCTCCGGCTGGAAGGCGACCGCCTGCACGTAGCCGGTCCCGTCCCGCACGATCAGAAAGGAGAGCTTCCCCTTCTCGCGCTTGTTATACAGCCAGCCCCGGATCCGGACGCTTTGCCCCTCGTGGGCGCCGATCCGCGCGATGGTCGTCGTGGTCACTCGATCTCCGGTAAGAGGCGGGAATTATAGCAGTTCGGGCCCGGCCTGCCGCGGAATCCCCCGAGTCGGCCGAATGATATAAAGAGCGTTGCTTTGGATGGGGGATCGAATGCCCGTCGAGGGAGGGGGAGGACCGGCCCCAAGGCCGGAGGTCGAGGTCAGGCTCTGCCGGTCCGCCGACCGGAACGCGCTCATGCGCCTCGGCCATCCGCCCGGCGTCGTCGATATCCTGTGCCCCCCCCTGGCACGGCGGATCGGCTGGGGGCTGCGAGGCACGCTGTCGCGGACGGCGCTGGCGCTCGAGGGGCGGCCGGGAGGCGTCCTGGGGAGCGTCCAGTTCCTGCGTTCCCGCCGTGACCGGGGGACCTGGATGTTCGGTCACTGGCGGATCGCCGCGGGCCGCCGCCGGGAAGGAATCGGCAGGCGGCTCCTGCGCGAGGGGGCCGGCCTCCTCCCCGCCGGGGCGCGCCTCTACTCGTACGTCGACTGGGGAAACGAGGCGTCGCTGGCGGCGCACGAGAGGTGCGGCTTCGAAGCCGGGCGAACCCTCCACGGCAGCGCCCCGCTCTCCGTCCTGACCACCATCGGCGCCGCCACCCCGGCGCTCCGGCTCGAGCCGGCCGGGTGGAGAGACCGATCCCTGCTCTTCGGCCTCTACGCGCGGTCGATGGGAAGCCTGTGGTTCCGGCTCTTCCCCGGGCTGCGGGCGCGACGGTTCCTGCCGCTTCGGGTCGCCGGCTTCCGGGTGGTGCTCCTGGCGAAGGCCAGGGATGCGGAGCGGTACGGCGGCCCGGCCGAGGCGGGCGGCGGGCCGCTCGGGCCGTCGGGGCTGGTCGTCTGGGAGAGGGAGTCGCTGACCTTCTTCGCCGATCCGGCGGCCTGCGACGCGGCCCTCCTGGCCAGAGTGGCGCTGCAGCTCACGGCCCTGGGTGCCCGGCGCGAAGCCATCCTCGATCTCCGCGGGCTTCCCCGGACGTTTCTCGCGCGCCCCGGCCCGATCGCCTTGCAGGTGCTCATGGGAATGCCGGACCCGTCGACGCAGTGGACGGAGTGACGATCGGGAGTCCTTCCGGCTCAGTGGTGTGGTGCGGCGGCGCCGGTCCCTTCCTTGGCCGCCTTGTGCGCCGCGATGATCTTGGTCTGCTGGTGGGCGGGGACTTCCTCGTAGTGCGACATCGCCATGTGGTAGGAGCCGCGCCCCCCGGTGATCGACTTGAGCGTCGAGGCGTAGGTGAGCATCTCGGACATCGGCACCTGAGCCTTGATCACCTGCTGAGATCCCTGGGAGTTCATCCCCTGGACCCGCCCGCGCCGTGAGTTCAGGTCCCCCATGATGTCTCCCATGTACTGCTCGGGGGAGTTGATCTCCACGTTCATGATGGGCTCGAGCAGGGTCGCCCCGGCCTCCTCCATCGCCTTCTTGAACCCCAGGGAGCCGGCGATCTTGAACGCGATGTCCGAGGAATCGACGGTGTGGTACGAGCCGTCGAACAGGACGACGCGGAAATCGACCACCGGGTAGCCGGCCAGGAACCCGTGCACCCGGGCCTCCTGGATCCCCTTCTCGACGGACGGGATGAAGTTCTTGGGGATGGCGCCGCCGTGGATGTCGTCCTTGAACTCGAACCCCGCGCCGCGCTGCAGCGGCTCGAGCCTTATCCAGCAGTCGCCGAACTGGCCGTGGCCGCCCGTCTGCTTCTTGTGCCGGCCCTGCGCCTCCGCCTTGCGCTTGATCGTCTCGAAATAGGGGACCTTGGGGGCGTGCAGGATCGCCTCGACGCCGAATTTCTTCTTCATGCGCGCCAGGGAGACCTCGACGTGCAGGTCGCTGTTCCCGGCGATGATCAGCTCGTGCGTCTGCGCATCGCGGCGGAACTGGATCGTCGGGTCCTCCTCCGCCAGTCGGTGCAGCACCTGGGAGATCTTCTCCTCGTCGGCGCGCGACTTCGGCTGCAGCGCGAAGGTGATCGAAGGCTCGGGATAGGTCACCTTGGGATAGAGGATCGGGTGCGCCTTGTCGGCCAGGGTGTCGCCGGTCTCGGTCTCCTTCAGCTTGGGAATGGCGGCGATGTCCCCGGCACGCACCTCGGTGACGCTCTCCGATTCCTTCCCCTGCAGGACCAGGATGGCGCCGAATCGTTCCTGAATGTCGCGGCTGGCATTGTGCACGGTCGAGTCGGACTTGATCACCCCGGAGTAGACCCGGAACAGCGAGATCTTGCCGGAGTACGGATCGGCGATTGTCTTGAAGACGAACGCCGAGGACGGCTCGTCCGCCTTCCCCTGGCGCTCCACGGGAGCGTGATCCTTGGGGGCCTCGCCCTTGTAGGGGGCGCGCTCGCCCGGATGGGGCAGGCAGGCCACCAGGGTGTCGAGGAGCGGGTGCGCGCCGATGTTGAGGAGCCCGGAGGCGGCGAGAACCGGATACAGGCGGCGCTGCTTCACCCCCCGTGCCAGCCCCTGGCTCAGATCCTCCTGCGACAGGGCGCCGCTCTCGAAGAACTTCTCCATCAGGGAGTCGTCCACCTCGGCGACCATCTCCATCAGCCGGTCGCGCGCCTCCTTCACCTCGGCCGCCAGGTCGGCGGGGACGTCCTGGACCTTGTGGCTGCCGCTCTCGTCCTTCTCATAGACGAAGGCCTTGTTGGCGACCAGGTCCACGACTCCCGAGAACCCCTTCTCCGCGCCGATCGGGACCTGCACGGGTACCGCCTGGCGGCCGAACGTCCCGGTGATTGACTCGAGGGCGCGTGTGAACGAGGCGTTCTCACGGTCCAGCTTGTTGATGACCAGGAGCCGGGGGAGGTCGAACCCCTCCGCGTAGCCCCAGGCCTCCTCGGTCTGCACCTCGACGCCTGACACGGCGTCCACGACCACCAGGGCGCCGTCCACCACGCGAAGCGCCGCCTTGGCGTCGGCGATGAACGCCCCGTACCCGGGCGTGTCGATCAGGTTGAGCTTGACCCTCTTCCACTCGAGATGGCAGAGGGCGGACGAAATGCTGACCTTGCGGGCAATCTCCTCCTCCTCGAAATCGGTGACGGTCGTCCCCTGGTCGACGCGGCCGAGACGGTTGACCGCGCCGGAGGAGAACAGGAGGGAGGAGGTGAGGGAGGTCTTGCCGGAGGAGCCGTGGCCGATGACGGCCAGGTTGCGGATTTCCGAGATCTCATAGACCTTCATGCGTGGGTTCCCTCAACCCGCGCACGTCACTTCCCGGCTTTGATGTCCTCGTAGATCTTCTGCACGACGGGCTTCACGAGGGGGCAGCGCGGGTCGTTGACGTAACAGCGGGCCAGCGTGTCGTTCTTGCAGCCGCAGGAGCAAATCTCGCTGTTGACGCGCTGCAGGAACTTCTCCTTCTGCCCGCGCTTCAGCCCCGCGATGTCGATCCCCGGCAGCTCGGTGAAGTAATTGGCAACCGCGACGATGGGCACGGTATTCGTCGGCGCCGGCTCGCCCTGGACCGCCCCGGCGGCGTTCTGCGGGAGGAGCTCCGGGGCCTGCGCGGTGTCCGCCTCGTCCTCCCCGGCGGCCGCGTCCTTCTTCGCTTCGGGCTCGGCGGGTGCCGGGGTCGCCTGCGCCGCGGGCTCGTCCTTCGGCGCGGAGACCACGGACGTGTCCCCCTTGGAGCAGGTGACGGCCGTGAGCAGAATGACAAGGCTTGCGACGACGAGATTGATGTGTCCGCGCGCGATCGGCACTGGGGCTCTCCTTCTTGCTTTCGATATCCTGACAGAAACGGGGAGTCTACCGCCGGCCCCGGGGCAAGTCAAGGAAACGGTGGGGCGTCCGCCGGGGTGAACCGCGCCGCGGGAAGGCGCGGCGCAAGCGTTTCACGGCGGATATAATGCCGCCGGAGGCCCAAGCACCTTGTCGTCATCGGAGATCGCCGTCGATCCGCGTCTTGCCGCGTCGGTGCTGTCGCTCCTGCGCGTCGAGGACCCCACAGTCACGCCCGCGCGCGAGGCTATCGACGCGTCGCTGAATCGATACGAGCTCGGCGGCTACCTGCACGCCAGATGGTCGGAAGCCGGGCGGCTCGAGTATCTCCCAGGGGCCTGGCAGGAGGCGCTGCGCCGCGCGCATCGCAAGACGGCTGTGGACAGCCTGGCGGCACTGGCTGAATTCCGGCTGCTGGGCCGGTTCCTCGTCGACTTGGGGGTGTCGGTCATCGTCCTGAAGGGGGGGGCATACCTGAACGATCTGTACGTGGACCCCGGGACGCGCCGGCTGACCGACATCGATCTCCTCATGCGTCGCGAGGACGCGGGTCGCATAGCCCGGCGGCTCCTGGACGCCGGCTACCGCGGGGAGATTGCGGTCGATTACCCCTGGAACCGCCGCTTCGAGATGTGGCGCCCGGTCGAGGGCGCCTGCCGTTTCGAGTTGCACTGGGACATCCTGGACGAGAGGCCGGAGTCCCTGGCGAAAGGGCTGTGGGCGCGATCGGTGCCCGGCAGCCTCGAAGGGGTGCCCTGCCGCAGGCTGGCCCCGGTCGACGCGATCCCCTATCACACCGCGCACTTGGCGGCGCACTACTTCGGCCCCCAGTTGAAATGGGTCGTCGACCTGCGGGAGATGCTCCGACGGTGGCGGCCGGACCTGGGGACCGTGTCGGATGGGTGCGGCTCGTGGCGGGCTCGTACCGCCACGTCTCTCGCGCTGACTCATGTCGCGAGGCTGTTCCCCGGCGAGGTCCCGTCGGGTTGGATCGAGGCCCTGGCCCCCGGGCGCCTGCAGCGCGCCTTGTACGGGCTCTACCGCAGCGAGGAGCCGCTCGAGCTCTTCCGCGTGTCGAACGAGTCGGCCTGGCGGTTCCCGCTCCGTCCCCTGACCATGGACGGCCCGGGGGACGCCCTGCGGCTGGGATGGAAGGCACTCGGCAGGGCCATGGCGCGCGCCGTCCGTCCGCGCCGCCATTCCGTGAGGAGCGTGCCGCCGTGGGCCTGGTGCGATTGACCCCTCCGATCCGCGAGTGGTAGTCTACGATTCGTGCAGAAGCCCCGACTGAAGCAGGTTTCCTGGGTCATTCCGCGTCGGCCCCTGGGCGCCCACATGTCCATCGCCGGCGGCGTGGACCGGGCGATCGGACGCGGTTTTTCCATCGGCTGTGCGGCGATCCAGATTTTCACCAAGAGCAACAACCAGTGGGCCGCCAGGCCGCTCCCGGAGGACGAAGTCCTGCGCTTCAGGGCCGAGCGGGCACGTCACGGAGACCTTCCCGTGGTGGCCCACGACTCGTACCTCATCAACCTCTGCTCACCGGACGACCGCCTGTACGAGAAATCGATCGAGTCCTGCCTTCTCGAGCTCGAACGCTGCGCCCGTCTCGGCATCGAGACGCTCGTCGTCCACCCGGGGGGCCACATGGGGCAGGGTGAGGATTTCGCCATCCGCCGGCTGGCCGGTGCGATCGATCGGATCCACGACCGGGTGCCGCGTGCCGGGGCCTCGATCGCCCTCGAGACCATGGCGGGCCAGGGGACCGTGATCGGCCACCGCTTTGATCAGATCGCCCGGGTCATCGCCCTGACCCGCGATCCCGATCGCGTGGGGGTCTGCTTCGACACCTGCCACGTGTTCGCCGCCGGTTACGATCTCAGGACGCCGCCGGCGTATGAGGAGACGCTGCGCATGTTCGAGGGGGAGATCGGACTGGCGCGCCTGCGGGCCGTCCACGTCAACGACTCCAAGCGTGACCTCGGATCGCGGGTCGACCGGCACGAACACATCGGCAAGGGCTTCCTGGGAAGGGAGGCGTTCCGGCTCCTGATGAACGACGCGCGTTTCCTGAGCGTTCCGTTGGTCCTGGAGACGCCGAAGGACGAAACAACGCTCCAGGAGGACGTGGAGAACCTCGACCGGCTCATCGGCCTTGTGGCGCGGCGCCCCGGCTGCCGGCCGCTCGGGAGGATCGCCGCGGCCGCCGGAAGGCGGCCGTGAGCGCGGCGTCGGTCCGGCCGGAGCGCGCGACGACGCTCCTCAGGATCAACGAGATCTTCCACTCGATCCAGGGGGAGTCGCGCCACGCGGGGCGGCCGTGCGTGTTCGTCCGGCTGACTGGCTGCAACCTGCGCTGCGCGTGGTGCGACACTGCCTACGCCTTCGAGGAGGGAATCGACCTCCCGATCGCCGCCATCCTCGAGCGGATCGCGGCGTACGGCACGCGGTACGTCCTGGTGACGGGCGGCGAGCCGCTGGCCCAGGAAAGCGTCCATGATCTGACCGGCGAGTTGTGCGACCGCGGCCACGAGGTCGCGATGGAAACGGGAGGAAGCCTCGACCTCTCGCCGCTCGACAGGCGGGTGATGGTGGTGATGGACTTGAAGTGTCCCGGAAGCGGCATGAGCGGGCAGAACCGCTGGGAGAACCTGGAGCTCCTCAAGCCTTCCGACGAGGTGAAATTCGTCCTCGCGGGCCGGAGCGACTACGAATGGGCCCGGGACGTCGTCACCCGCCTGCGCCTGGATGAGCGCGTCGGCGTCCTCTTTTCCCCGGTGCACGGGGTGCTTCACCCGCGGCCCCTGTCCGAGTGGGTCCTGGCCGATCGACTCCCGGTGCGCGTGCAGCTGCAGATCCACAAGTACATCTGGCCCCCCGATCTGCGGGGGGTGTGACGCGGGCCGCCCATGCACCCAGCAGCCGGCGACAGGCGTCTGGCCGTCGTGCTCTTGAGCGGCGGCATGGACTCGTGCGTGGCCGCCGCCATCGCCCGCCAGACGTGCGAGCCTGCGCTGCTGCACGTCTCGTATGGTCAGAGGACGGAGGCGCGCGAGCTCCGGGCCTTTCACGCCATCGCCGACCACTACGGGATCGCCCGGCGGCTCGTCGCCCGGCTCGAGCACCTGAAGGCGATCGGTGGATCGGCGCTGACCGACGACACCCGCGATGCCGTGAACGCCCGCCGCCCCGACTCGACGATCCCCGACACGTACGTCCCCCTGCGCAACACCCACCTGCTCGCCATGGCCGCCTCCTGGGCCGAGGTCCTGGGGGCTCGCCCGATCTACATCGGCGCGGTCGAGGAGGACGGCAGCGGCTACCCCGACTGCCGGGAGGAGTATTACCGGGAGTTCAACCGGCTCCTCAGCGTGGCGGCGCGGCCGGAGGCGCGGCTCCACGTCGTGACCCCGCTCATCCACATGAGCAAGGCGGACATCGTCAGGGAGGGGCTGCGGCTCGAGGCTCCTCTGCATCTGACCTGGTCCTGCTACACGCGGCAGGAGATCGCCTGCGGCCGCTGCGAATCCTGCGCGCTGCGCCTGAAAGGGTTCCGTGAGGCCGGCGCCCGCGACCCGATTCCGTACCCACCATGAAGCTCGAAGAGTTCGACTACCGCCTGCCGCCGGACCGCGTGGCGCAGGTGCCGGCCGCGCGGCGGGACGCCTCCCGCCTGCTGGTGCTCGACCGGGGGAGCCCGGGAGTCGAGGAGGCGGCCTTCGCCTCGATTGGCGATCACCTCGCCGCGGGGGACCTGCTGGTCCTGAACGACACGCGCGTGATCCCGGCGCGACTGCGTTGCCGGAAGTCCACGGGGGGGCTGGTGGAGCTCCTGCTGGTGGCGCGCGAGGGGTCCGATCCCCTTGGCCGGACCTGGATCTGCCTGGCGTCCGCGTCTCGCGGCCTGAAATCGGGATCGCGGCTCGGCATCGCCCCCGGATTCGAGGCGGAATTCCTGGGCGAGGCCGCGGGAGGACGCGTGCGTGTGCGGCTCCACGCCGAAGGCGGAGACCTCGAAGGTGCGATCGAGCGGCACGGGACGGTCCCGCTGCCTCCCTATATCCGGCGGGACGGCGCGGACGCGCGGGACGCGATCGACCGGGAGCGGTACCAGACGGTGTACGCGCGGGCGAACGGCGCCATCGCGGCGCCGACGGCGGGGCTCCACTTCACGGAGGAGCTTCTGGAAGGGCTGCGCGCCCGGGGAATCGGCACCGCCGCCCTGACGCTCCATGTTGGCCCGGGAACGTTTCAGCCGGTGCGCTCCGCGATCGTCGAGGAGCACCGGCTGCTGCCGGAGGCCTTCCGGCTGCCGGAGGAAACGGCCGCGGCCGTCGCGGGCTGCCGGGCGCGCGGCGGGCGCGTCGTGGCCGTGGGGACGACGGTCGTCAGGGTGCTGGAGGAGCGGGCCCGCGGCGACGGAAGGGTCGAGCCGGGCGAGGGATGGTGCGGAGCCTATATCACGCCGGGGCACCGGTTCCGGGCCGTGGACGCGCTCCTGACGAATTTCCACCTGCCGCGGACCTCGCTGCTGATCCTGGTCGCCGCCTTCGCGGGACGGGAGCGCATCCTGGCCGCCTACGAGGAAGCCATCGCGCGGGGCCTGCGTTTCTACTCGTACGGCGACGCGATGCTGATCCTGTGAGCGCGGCCTTCTCGTTCCACACGCTGGCGCGCGACCCCGGATCGGCGGCGCGGCGCGGCCGGATCACCACGCCCCACGGCACCATCGAGACGCCGGCGTTCATGCCGGTGGGCACGGCCGGGGCGGTGAAGGCGATGGCGCCCGAGGAGCTCGAGGCCCTCGGGTTCGAGATGATTCTCGGCAACACCTATCACCTTGCCCTCCGTCCCGGCGAAGACGTGGTGCGGCGTCTCGGCGGCCTGCACCGCTTCATGGGATGGGAGCGCGCCATCCTGACCGACAGCGGCGGCTTCCAGGTGCTGAGCCTCGCCGACCTGCGGACCGTGTCCGACGACGGGGTCGATTTCCGCTCGCACCTGGACGGATCCCTTCTGTCGATGACACCGGAGCGCAGCATGCAGATCCAGGAGGCGCTCGGCAGCGACATCGCGATGGTCTTCGACGACTGCCCGGCCCTGCCTTCCGATCCGCCCCGGATCGAGGCGGCCGTCAGACGGACGACCCTGTGGGCGCGGCGGAGCCGCGACGCGTTCCGGAGCGAGGGACGGGCGCTGTTCGGCATCGTCCAGGGCGGCGACGATCGCGCGCTGCGGGAGCAGAGCGCGGCGGAGATCACCGCCGTCGGGTTCGAGGGGCACGCCATCGGCGGCGTCTCGGTGGGCGAATCCGTCGGGCTCAGCCGAGCCATCGTGGATCTCACCGTGCCGCTCCTGCCGGCGGACCGCCCGCGCTACCTGATGGGCATGGGCACGCCGGACGACCTGGTCGAGATGATCGGGCTGGGGTGCGACCTGTTCGACTGTGTCCTGCCGACACGCAACGCGCGCAACGGGAGCCTGTTCACCTCCGCGGGACGCCTGTCGATCAAGCGGCGGGAGTTTGCGGACGACCCACGACCGGTGGACGAGTCGTGCACGTGCCCCGTCTGCCGGCGCTTTTCGCGCGCCTACCTGCGCCACCTCTTCATGGCGGGGGAGATCCTGGCCATGCGGCTTAACACTCTGCACAACCTGCATGTCTACGCGGATCTGATGCGGGGCGCGCGCGCCGCGATCGAGGCCGGCCGCTATGCCGAGTTCGCCGCCGGCAGGCGTGCCATGGGGGACGCGAAGATTGCGAGCGAGGAAATCGGGTGATATCATCGCGCGCGATGCCGGACGCCTTCTCGAAGACCGCCGTGCGCCGCGGCGCCGCCCTGTTGCGCTCGATCCCGATCGTGCTCGTCGCGATGGCCTGCGCGTCCTGCTCGAAGGAGAGCGCCGCGCGTCGGACCCTGGCGCAGGGCATGGCGCTGTACAACGAGGGAAAATACGCCGAGGCGCTGCCCGTGCTCCAGAAGGCCCGCGAATCGGGGCTGAAGGACGGCACGCTGCTCTACCAGCTCGGCTTCTGCCGCGAAGTCGTGGAACACAGCCCGGAGCCGCGGCGCGAGACGTGGCGTGAGGCGGAGCCGCTCCTGGCGCAGGAAATCGTCCAGACGGGAGGGGCGACCCTCGAGCGCCTCTACTACCTGACCGTGATCCACTCCGACACCGACCGTTTCGACGACATGACCAAGTATGCCCGCCAGGCGGTGGAGCAATTCGAGAAAGGCCCCAACCCGAACGGCCTGGGCGGCGAGGACTGGTTCCGCCTGGGACGCCTGCACGATTTTCTGTCGGAAGCCTCTCTCGCCGAGGCGGCCTACCGCCGTTCGGTGTCGGCCTTCTCCAAGGCGAAGGGAGGCGCGGCCTCCTACCGCTCCCTGGCGCTGGCCCGCGTGGCCGATTACGACCTGGCCGCCGGCCACTTTCCCAACGCGGCCGAGGAATTCGACGAGGCCCTGAAGCTGTACCCTCCCAACAATCAGATCAGGCCGTTCCACCATGCCCTGGCGCTCCTGGCGGTCCACCGCTACGAGGATGCGATCGCGCGTTTCGGCGAGGACAAGGGCGAGACCTCCACCGAGTCCCAGTACGGCGGCGACCTGGCGAAGAAGGCCAAGGCCGTCGAGCCCCTGGACGACAAGGACGTCGACGGCAGCCTGATCCAAAGGCTTCCGGACGAGGTCCTTGCGGCGCGGGTCAAGGAGACCGCCAAAGACTTCAGGGCGGCGCGCGTCAAGAATTCCTACCAGCCGGGCGATTCGCTGCCGGCCGAGGTGGCCCTCCACCAGAAGCGTTTCGTGGCTCTGCTGATCGAGTACTTTCTGCGCATGAGGGCCATGCAGGAGTTCACGCTCAAGGAGGGGATCGCCGACCTGGTGCGCCGCTGAACGCCCGGCGGCCAGGCCCGGCTCCCGGCCGGAAGGTGCATGGCGTCGCCTGATGCGCCGATCGTCCTCCTGGGAGACGCCCACCTGCGCGAGGACGACCCCGAGATCGCCGCATTCGTCCGGTTTCTCGACGCCCTGCCGGGCGACATCCGCACGCTGGCCATCCTGGGAGACCTGTTCGCCGTCTGGATCGGTTCGCCCGATCTCCAGCGTCCGCACCATCGACGCGTCATCGCGGCGCTCGAGCGCCTGCGCGCGCGAGGTTGCGTCCTGCTGTACATCGAGGGGAACCACGATTTCTTCCTGGAGCGGATGGATGGGGGCCGGCCGTTCGACCGGCTTGCCCCGGACTCCCTCGAGATCACGGAGTCGGGACGCCGGGTCCACCTGGCGCACGGCGACCTGGTCAACTCGCGCGACCGCCAGTACCTGGCGTGGCGCCGCCTGTCCAAGAGTCGTCTGTTTTTCTCCTGCTTCAGCCTGCTGCCGGCGGGTGCCCGGCTGGCCATCGCCGATCGGCTGGAGACGCGGCTCGCGAAGACCAACGTCGAGTTTCGCGGCGGCTTCCCGTTTTCCGAATGCGAGGCGTATGCGCGCCGTCGGATCGGGGTCGGGGACGAGATCCTGGTGTTCGGCCACTTCCACGACGAGCGCCGGATCGACTACAGGGTGGGGGAGAGCCGCGGGTCGGTGTTCGTCCTGCCGGCCTGGCGCACCGGCCACCGCTACCTGAGGATCGATCCGGGGGCCGAGCCGGCCTTCGCCTCGGCCTGAGCGAGATCCTGGAAGAGGCCCATGATCCTGAGCGTGATCGCCCCGGGCCGGCCGTGGCGGATCGGCCAGCCGTCGCAGCGGCGAATCGGCAGGACGCCTTTCAGCGTGCCGGTCAGAAACGCCTCGTCGGCCTGACGCAGGTCATCCGGTCCGAGCGCCTCTTCCGTGGTCTCGATTCCGTCGCGCCGCGCCAGCCCGAGGACCGCACCGCGCGTGATTCCCTCGAGGAGCCCCTCCTCGAGGCGGGGGGTCGTCAGCCGGTTCTTCCGCACCAGGAACACGTTGCTCGTGGCCCCCTCGGCCAGGCGCCCGGAGGCGTTGAGCAGGATCGGCTCGTAGGCTCCCAGGCGCCTGGACTCCTGCCATGCCAGGAAGTTGTTGAGCAGATTGCCCGATTTGATGGCCGGATCGAGCGCCGTCGGGGCGTTGCGCGTCACGTCCACGATGGCGACGTCCACCCCCTCGCGCAGCCAGGCTTCCGGGATCTCCGGGCAGGGGCGGGCGTAGATCACGACGGTCGGCGGGCCGCACGGCACCGGGTCGTAGCCGATCGGTCCGGGGCCGCGCGTCAGGACGACCCGCACGGCGGCTTCGGCCGCGCCGGTGTCGGCGATGGTGCGGAGAATCTCCCTCCCGACGTCGACCGGGGTTCCCTCGTAGGGAATATCCAGCCGCTCGGCGGAGCGGCGCAGGCGATCGAGGTGCTCCCGCAGGAGGAACGGTCGGCCGCCATACGTGCGGAGGGTCTCGTAGACGCCATCACCGTAGAGGAAGCCCCGATCCAGGGGGGACACCACCGCCCGGTCGGGCGGGCCGAGGACGCCGTTGACGTTGATCCGCTCGGACACCGGAACATCCCGCGCCCCCCGAGAGGAGGGCGGCTTGTCAGGGGTGATCGCCCGTCGGGCCGAACATGCAGTCGTAGCCGCGATCGCATGAGGCGCCGGTCTTCAGCCCAAAACCGTTGCCCGCGTTGAGTCCCAGCCCGCCGAAGAAGGACGGCGACGCCGTGCCGGGCGCGTATCCTAGGAAGTACTGGTGGTCGGGATACCGGAACGGGCCGACGAGGCCGCCGTAGGAAACCGGCACATAGGCGACCGGAAGGACGGCCGTCTCGCGGGGTGGCGGCGCCGGAGGATGGATGTTGATGATCACCGTCGTTCCTCCGCCGGTGTCGCTCGCGACTTCGGCCTCGGCGGCGGGATCCTCGCCCTCTCCCCGGTTCACCACCACCTTGACCGGTGGCGGCTGCGGCCGTTCCGGCGCTCCGACCGGGGCCGCGGGGGGCGGCGCGTACGGGGGGAAAGCCCGTTCCTCCCGTCGCGGGGAGTCCGCGGGCCGGCCGGGGAAGTACTGGCCCTCGGCGTCGACGTTGGTGAGCACCACGACCGGCGCCCCGTCGCGGTTGACCGTGCGGTAGATCCGAAGATCGCTCGACTGGTAGATCGTCTCTTCAGCGGGCGGCGCAGCCCAGGCCGAAGGCCCGGGGTCGGCGAGCAGGGGGACGAGCGCTGACATGGAGAACGCCAGGATCACAGTCCGGACGGGCCTGGGCATCGGACGGACCTCTCAACGCACCCAGGCATTGTAGCACTCTCCGTCAGCCCGGCCGAACGCTCGGGCACACTCCTGGTGTGCTATTCTGCGCGCCCGATGCGGGACGGAACCCGAGGGGTGCGGCGCCAGACGACGCGAGGCCGGCTGGTCCTCCAGGACGGCACCGTGTTCCCCGGCGTGTCCTTCGGATCTCCGCAGCCGGTCGCCGGCGAGGTGGTGTTCACCACGGGGATGGTCGGCTATCCGGAGGCCCTCACCGACCCCTCCTATCGCGGCCAGATCCTCCTGTTCACCTATCCGTCCCTGGGAAACTACGGCGTCCCCCGGCCGCGGCCGGCCGGCGAGGACGGCCTGACGGATCGCCCCTGGGAATCGGATCGGATCCATGCCTCAGGAGTCGTCTGCGCCGCGTACTCGGAGAGCTTCTCGCACCACACGGCGGCCACCAGCCTGGGAGACTGGCTCGCCGGCGAGAGCGTCCCCGGGCTGACCGGGGTCGACACGCGGGCGCTCACCAAGAAGATCAGAATTCACGGCGCCCTTCTCGGCCGGATCGAGATCGAGGGGCGCGTGGCGCCGGAGTTCGTCGATCCGAACGAGCGCAACCTGGTCGAGGAGGTGTCGGCACGCCAGGTGGCCCGATACGGCCGGGGCGGCGTGCCGGTGGTCCTCATCGACTGCGGCCGCAAGAACAACCAGGCGAGGATGCTGGTCAGGATGGGGGCGGAGGTGATCGTCGTCCCGTGGGACCACGACCTCCGATCCCTGGCGCGCCAGTGCGCCGGCGTGGTCATCAGCAACGGGCCCGGCGATCCCCGGCTCGCCGCGCGGACCGTCGCGACCGCCCGCTGGCTCATGCGCCGCAGGGTTCCGATCCTGGGAATCTGCCTCGGGCACCAGCTCCTGGCGCTGGCCGCCGGGGCGCGCACGTACAAGATGAAATTCGGCCACCGGGCGCACAACCAGCCATGCGTCGAGACGCGCGGGGGCCGCTGCTACCAGACGAGCCAGAACCACGGCTACGCCGTCGACGGCGCAAGCCTGCCGCGCGGCTGGGAGGCGTGGTTCCGGAACGCCAACGACGGGACCAACGAGGGGATCAGGCACCAGAGCGGCCCGTGGCGATCGGTCCAGTTCCACCCCGAGGCGGCCCCGGGCCCGACCGGAACGGAATGGATCCTGGAGGAGTTCCTGGGGGAGATCCGGTGAAGCGCCCGACGGAGCGGCGGCGCGCGCACCGCGACCATCCGACGCGCGTCCTCGTCCTGGGCTCCGGGGCGCTCAAGATCGGCGAGGCCGGGGAGTTCGACTACTCCGGATCGCAGGCGATCAAGGCGCTCAAGGAGGAGGGGGTCGAGGTCTGGCTGGTCAACCCGAACATCGCCACGATCCAGACTTCCCCGGGGCTCGCCGACCGGATCTTCCTGCTGCCCGTCACCCCGCACTTCGTGTCCCGGGTGATCGCCCGCGGGAAGCCCGACGGCATCCTCCTGTCGTTCGGAGGCCAGACGGCGCTCAACTGCGGGCTGGCCCTGCACCGGGAAGGGGTGCTGCGAAGGCACGGCGTGCGGGTCCTGGGCACGCCGATCGCGGCGATCGAGAAGACCGAAGACCGTGCCCGGTTCGCGCGCGAGCTGCGCTCGATCGGCGTCGACGTGCCGCGCAGCGGCGCCGCCCGCGACGTGTCCGGGGCGCTGGCCGAGTCGCGGCGCATCGGGTACCCGGTCATGATGCGCACCGCCTTCACGCTGGGCGGGCGCGGTTCGGGCATCGCCCGGAGCGAAGGCGAGCTCAGGCGCATGGCCGCGGAGGCGTTCACCACTTCCCCCCAGGTGCTGGTCGAGGAGGACCTGACGGGGTGGAAGGAGGTCGAGTACGAAGTCGTGCGCGACGCGGCCGACAACTGCATCACGGTGTGCAACATGGAAAACGTCGACCCGCTCGGCGTGCATACCGGCGAGTCGATCGTGGTGGCGCCGTCGCAGACCCTGACCGACGAGGAGTACTTCTTCCTGCGCGCGCTGGCGTTCAAGGTGATCCGCCACTTCGGGATCGTCGGCGAATGCAACATCCAGTTCGCCCTCGACCCGCGCTCGAACCGCTATCGCGTCATCGAGGTGAACGCCCGGCTGTCCCGGTCGTCCGCCCTGGCGAGCAAGGCGACCGGCTACCCGCTCGCCCGCATCGCCGCCAAGCTGGCTCTCGGGCACCTCCTGCCGGATCTGAAGAACTCGATGAACGACACCACGACCGCCTGCTTCGAGCCGGCCCTCGACTACATGGTGGTCAAGATGCCGAAATGGGACCTGGAGAAGTTCCAGGGCGCCTCCCACTTCATCGGCAGCGAAATGAAATCGGTCGGAGAGGTGATGGCGATCGGCCGCAGCTTCGAAGAGGCGCTGCAGAAGGGCTGCCGGATGCTGGGCGACGGCATCCAGGGTCTGGTGGGCAACGACTTCAACATCCGCCAGTCGCTCCGGGACGTCTCGCAGCCGACGCCGCGCCGCGTCTTCGCCCTGGCGGAGTCCCTGGCGCGCGGCCGGCCCGTCTCCGAGCTGCATGCCCGGACGGGGATCGACCCCTGGTTCCTCGAGAAGATGAAGCGGATCGTGGCGCTGCGCGGCGTCCTCGGGGCCGCCGGTCGCCGCCGGGGCGGGCGCGGCCCCCTCCCCGCGGCACTGCTGCGACTGGTCAAGGAGGCCGGCTTCGCCGACGAGCAGATTGCCGCGTTCACTGGGCGCTCCGCCGCAGCGGTGGCGCGGCGCCGCGCGGCTGCCGGCGTCGTCCCGGTGGTGAAGCAGATCGACACGCTCGCCGCCGAGTGGCCGGTGAAGACGAACTACCTGTACACAACTTACCACGGGACCGAGGACGACCTGGTCCCGGCCGACGGAGAACGGAAGGTCCTGGTCCTGGGGTCGGGGGCCTATCGCATCGGCTCGTCGGTCGAGTTCGACTGGTGCTGCGTGTCGGCCACCGAGGCGCTGCGCCGCCTCGGCTACTCGCCGATCGTGATCAACTGCAATCCGGAGACGGTCTCCACCGACTACGACATGGGGCACACCCTCTACTTCGAGGAGCTGACCTTCGAGCGCATCCACGACATCTACCTGAAGGAGAGGCCCCTCGGGGTCCTGCTGGCGTTCGGGGGACAGATTCCGAACAACCACGCCCTGGCGTGCGCCGCGGCCGGAATCCGGGTGTTCGGCACCCGGCCGGAGGACATCGACCGGGCCGAAGATCGCCACAAGTTTTCCTCGCTTCTGGATCGGCTCGGCGTGCCACAACCGGCCTGGGCCGAGGTGACCTCGCGCCGCGAGGCGCTGCGTTTCGCCGCCCGCGTCGGCTTTCCGGTCCTGGTCCGCCCGTCCTATGTCCTGTCCGGCGCCGCGATGCGCATCGCCTCGGACGGTGCGGGGCTCGCGGCCGCCTTGAAGGGGGCGGAGGAGGTGTCGCGCCGGCACCCGGTGGTGCTTTCAAAATTCGTGGAGGGCGCCAAAGAGCTGGAAGCGGACGCGGTGGCAGTGCGGGGAAGGGTCCTGGCGGTCGCGGTGACGGAGCACGTGGAGAACGCCGGTGTCCACTCGGGGGACGCCACCGTGGTCCTGCCGCCCCAGAAGATCTACCTCGAGACGGTGCGGCGCATCCGGTCGATCACCGCCGAGCTGGCCCGGGGCTTGAGAATCACCGGGCCGTTCAACGTCCAGTTCCTGGCGGTGGACAACCAGGTCATGGTCATCGAATGCAACCTGCGCGCCTCGCGCTCGTTCCCGTTCATCTCCAAGGTGAGCGGCGTCGATTTCGTGGACCTGGCGACCCGGGCCATGATGGGAGCCGAAGTGCGCCCTATGCCGGCCTCGCTCCTCGACCTCGATCACATCGGCGTGAAGGCGCCGCAGTTCTCGTTCTCGCGCATCAAGGGGGCGGACCCGGCGCTGCGGGTCGAGATGGCCTCGACCGGGGAGGTGGCCTGCCTGGGGCATGACCTTCCGGACGCCTTCCTGAAAGCGATCCTGGCCGCCGGTTTCAAGCCCCCGACACGCAAGCAGGTGCTCCTGACGATCGGGTCGCTGCGGGACAAGACGCGCTTCCTGCCCTCGGCCCGCGCCCTCCACGACTTGGGCTTCACGCTTTACGCGACGCGTTACACCTCGCGCTTCCTGGAGGACAACGGCGTTCCGAACGTGCGGCTCTACAAGATCCACGAGCGGCGCAAGCCCTCCCTTCTCGACTACATCACGCCGAACCGGCTGGACCTGATCATCAACGTGCCTGCCGGCTACGACCGGAAGGAGCTGACCGACGGCTACATCATCCGCCGCCGGGCCACCGACGTGGGGATTCCGCTGTTCACCAACCTCCAGCTGGCCGAGCTGTTCGTGAAGTCGATCGCGAGCACGAAATGGGACGACTTGAAAATTGAGCCGTACGATCACTACGTGGCCCCCGCCGCGGGATGGAGTCGGAGCGGAGCGGGGGAGAGCCGGGGGCCGGCGTTCGCCCGGGAGGCCGCGCGCGAGGGGGAATCGGGCGCGGGTCGCGACGGCCCGAGCCCCCTGGCCGTGGGACGGAAGCCCGGTCGCCGGCGGATCCGCGTCGGGCCGGAGGCTCAGGCCGTCCTGGCCTGAGCGTCGATCAGGTCGAGGATGCCGCGCTCGCGCAGCTTCTTGAAGGCGCGCAGCGCGTCCACTTCGCGCAACGGCGAGATGCTGATGATCGACCGCAGATCCCAGGAGCCGTTGACCCGGCTGACCAGGAAGCCCTCCTCCGGGCTGAGATCCTGGCTCATCAGCGATTCCAGCGGCTTCTTCAGAACGGGGATCTTCTTGGGCGGCAGGTAGTGGCGGTAGGCCTTGTCGATGAAGTGCTCCTCGGCGACCTGAATCAAGGCGTTCATCTCGGGGTTCTTGCCCGCGCTCTTGCGCGCCTTTTCCAGGATCACCAGCGCTCCTTCCGAATCGCCGCTCTTGATGAGCTCCTTGGCCGCATCCATCAGCGCCTGCGGGCTGTCGGCAGGTGGACGGGCGGGAGACGGCGCCACGGACTCCGCCTGGACGATTTCCAGGAACTTCTTCTGGACCATGACGAAGAGCACCTGGCAGACGTTGTACTCGGAGGCGTGCGCCTCGAGGACGATCTGGGCCAGCGTTCTCCGGCCGTCCACCAGGTCGTAGATCCGCCGCGGGAACTTCTTCGCGGCGATGTCGGACGGAAGCGGCCTGGGACAGCGGCGCAGCACGACCCCGTTGTGCGGCAGGACCTGGCGGATCTTCTTCGAGGTGTCGTAGCGTCGCAGCCCCTCCATCAGCACGTCTTCGACTTTGATGGAGATCAGCACCTGGTCCCCCGGCGGAAGCTCGGCCTCCAGGAATTCGAAATCGGCTTCCATCCACAGGAAGAGCGAGTAGATCGTTTCCTCGGCCTTCAGTCGCAGAACCTCGCCGACCTTGGCTTCCGACACGAGGCCCTTCTTGACCAGGATTCGCCCCAGCATGACCTTGGTCTGCGACTGCAGGTCGAAGGCGTCTTTGAGCTGCTGCTCGGTAATGATCCCCTCGCTGAGCATGAACTGACCGAGGTATTCCCGGCTGTCGTCGCTGGACGATCCGATGATCGCCCCGTCCTGGAAATAGATTTTCTTGTGAAGTGGGCCGCTCTTCAGGGCGAGCGTCCCGGTCTTTCGGCCGGCCCCGGCCCACTGAAGAAGGTCCGGGAGGGACATGGTTTTCAGGTTGCCGGTCAGACCCTTCATCGACATCGGCGCTCGTGGGCCGCTCGGGCCGGGACAGGTCCAGTTTCCGGGCTGGCCACCACGCCGCCCGCTGTCAGGCGGCTGACAGTGCGCGGACGAACACCGTCAGAAGCCCGCTTGAATATAGGGAGCCGCTCGAGGCGGTGCAAGCCGGGGCCTGGCGGCGGCGTCGCTGTGCACCCAACCCGCCCCCCCCGGTCGTCCCCCTGAAAGGCGTTGCAATTGCGGACCGTCTAGCGTACTTTGTGCTCTTCGTTGAGCGGGGGCATCCTGCAAATGCTGAATCCACCGAGTTGTCAGGCCATCCGATCATCTGCCTCGATAGGGGCGGGAAGAAGGCGGCTCCTGCCGTGGACGAGTGCCCGCGAGCGGTGGGAGCTGAGAGGCCCGCGACGAGAGCCTGTGCTCCCTCGCGAAAATCGCCACTGATCTAAGCCACAAATCGATGAAGTGAGAATCTGCTTCCTGCAGCGGCGAAGAGACGCCCGGGTGAGGGCGAAATGTCTGAGTGTGGCGAGAGTAGCCTCCGGTCGTTCACCTCGATGCCGCGGGCGCGAAGGGCATTCCACGCCCGCACCGCCGCAAGCGCGGCTATCCCGCGCCCCATGCCGCCAGGAACGTGAGCCAGAACGCCAGCGCGTTCCGCGCCACTCTTGTCGTTTCGGCGTGCCGCCTGACGAACGCCGGTCTCGCGCTGGCCCTCGGGATGCTCTCGGCGACCTATTTCGGGACCAGCGTGGCGAAGGACTGTTACCTGGTGGCCCAGACTATCCCCAACCTCATCTCCACGTTCCTGATGGGCGGCCTGTACGGCAATCTGCTCGTCTCGCTGGCTGCGGTTGGTCGTCGGGACGGGATTTCAGGACAGAAACGCTTCGCCCGCCGGACTCTCTGGCAGGTGACGCTGTGGCTCACCCCGTGCATTTTGGTCGTTCTCGCCGGAGCGCGCCACTTCACCGCCTTGATTGCACCGGGGTTCACACCCGACCGTGCCGCGCTGAGCGCCAGCCTGCTGCGCATCTCAATTTTCGGGCTGGCCGGAGGCGTCTACTTCACGGTGACGCGCTGCCTGTTCGAGGTCCGTGGCCGCTTCGGGGTATCGAACCTCACGCACGTCCTGATCAACCTGGTGTCCGTGATCGTCTTGGTTCTCCTGGTAGGCCGGCTGGGGATTTTCGCCCTGCCGCTCGGATCGCTCCTGGGCGCGGTCATCGCGGTCGGGCTGCTCTCACTGGCCGCCGCCCGAATGCTCCGCGACCCTGCGGGATTCTCCCCCCAGGCGGAAGCCGGAGGCTTGCACGCGGAGCACCGGCGGGACTTCTGGGTCGCGTTCCTGCCGATGAGCCTCGCCGCGAACACCGGAACGATCAATCTCCTGGTGGACAATGCCTTCGCGTCCTTCCTGCCGTCCGGCAGCATCACGACTCTGGGGTTCGCCTTCGTCATCATCTCCAACGCGGAATTGCTGACGTCCCTCTCTCTCGCCGAGGTCGTCTTCCCGCGACTGGCGGCCGCGGCGCAGGCTGGCCGGGGGGAGCTCGCCGGGATCCTCCGGTCGAGCCAGCGTCACATGCTCATCCTGACCGCGCCCTTGTGTGCCGGAGCCCTGACGTTCGGCACCCCGCTGGCGCGCCTCCTCTTCGAGCGGGGCGCATTCCCTCCCGAATCGACCGCGATGGTGGCGCGGCTCATCGCCTGTTATGCACCCGAAATCCTTTTCATGGGCCATCAGGTCATCCTGGCTCGAGTTCTGTTCGCGCGGCGCTGTCTCGCCGCGCTCGCCTGGTCCTCTGCGGGCGCCATTGCGGCGAATGCCGTATTGAATTCACTCCTGGTCAAGCCGTTCGGCCTTGCCGGAATAGCCCTCGCCACGACCGCCGTGTCGCTCGTCTCCCTCCTCGTCCTCATTCCCCTGGTGCGCCGGGAGGTCGGGGCGATCCGGGGCCCGGGTGATACCCTATTCGCCGCGAGGGTTCTCGTGTCCGCCACCATCATGGGGGCGGTCCTTCTGGTGTGGGCAGGGTTTTTCGGGAACCTCGCTGATCTGGGGAAAGAGGGGCCGCGGATCATTCAGGTCATGTCGGGACTCGCGCTCGGAGTTGGAACCTATCTCGCCCTTCTGCACCTTCTGCGCGTCGATGAGGCGCGTGACATTTTGGCGCGGGTCCTCTCGTCCGCCACCGGTTTGGTTCGGCGGCCATGAACGTGTTCTCCTCGTTCCGAGCCTCGAGATCCATGCCCGCTGCGACTGCGAAGGAAGGACCGATCCGATGAGCCTTTCGAGGAAAGACGTCGTCTGCATTGTCGGCCTTCTCCTGCTCGTCATCGTCGGCTCGTCCCTCACGCGGTGGTTGGTTCCAGACTGGTCCCTTGAGTGCTCCATCGTGTTCGCCCTGATCATCATCCTGACAACCCAGATTGAAATCTACCGTCGGATCCAGAGCATCGTGCTGAACAGCGCGACCAACCCCACGGCGAATTACCGTCAGATGGAAGCGCTCCCGTCGCTTTTCGTGTCCCTGAAGATCCACCCACCCACTGCCGCCCATGAGAGCCGCCGCCATCTCTCCGGACTTTGCAACCAACCTGGTCACCCTGATCCGCCGGCACAGACCTGGCCTGATCGTGGAAGCGGGCAGCGGTGTGTCCACGCTGATTGCCGCCTCCTGTCTCAGGGAGGTGGGCCAGGGTCGAATCCTGTCGCTCGAGCAGGAGGAGCGCTACGCGAGGCTGCCGACGGAGTACCTGGAGGATCACGGACTCGCGGATGTCGCGAGGGTTGTCCACGCCCCGCTCCGGTCCGTGGCGCTGGGACCGCGGACCTGGGAATGGTATGACACCACGGCTCTGGCGAAGTTCGCTCCGATCGACGTGCTGATCGTGGATGGCCCCCTCCAGCATGGACAGGCGCGCAGGTTGGTTCGGTATCCGGCGCTTCCCCTGATCGTCGAGACACTGAGTCCGGGCGCCGTGGTCGTCCTCGACGATGGGAGTCGCGAAGACGAGGCGATCGTCCTTGGTCGCTGGCTGCACGAATTCGTCGCCCTCGATGTCGAACGCATCCCGAGTGAAAAGGGCACGGTGGTGCTCCGCAGGAATGGCTGTCGAGGGTAAACGACCCAGACCGAACGCTCGAAGGACCAGCGATCGGGTTTAGAAGCAGGAAGATTGACCTACCGAGGCTGTGGAGGCGCGCCTGGTGGATCTACGGCTGGAACGCACCCGGAGGTGGAGGCAGCCCCTGAATGAGGCGTGGCTCTATCCATCGCTGGCGATACTTTCGGTGCTTTACTTTCTTCCCGATGTGACCCTCCACGCCAATCCGTATGACGAAGGTGTCATCGTCTACGGGGCCCTCAGGGTGTTGAGAGGAGAACTCCCTTACCGGGACTGGTGGACGATGTACCCGCCCGGCCAGTTCTACCTCCTGGCGGCACTCTTCAAGCTGTTCGGGCCGTCCCTCCTGGTGGAGCGTGTTTCGAACATCCTCATCCGCTCATCCTTGGTGCTGCTCGCCTGGAGAATCACGGCGCCCTTCGTCTCCCGGAGCACAGCCCTCCTGTGCTGGCTCGTGGGGACCGTCTGGCTCGGTAGGTTCTCGCCCTTCGGCTCCTCCGTGCTGATAGCCCTTCTTCTCAGCATGACATCCGTCCTGCTGCTCGAGCGCCACAGCATCGATCCGACGAGCCCGCTCAGACTGCTTCTCGGAGGTATGGCTGCCGGAGCTACAGCAGTATTCCGTCATGACGTGGGATTCTACGCGTCCCTCGCAGGACTGATTGTCCTGACTTTCTCGGCATCCACCGGAACTGTCACCGAGTCGGGCTCATGGGCGCGGGTTGCCAGCAGGATGCAGGGAATCCTCCTCTATGTGTTAGGGGTTGCGATTATCGTGCTCCCAGTCGCACTCTGTCTCGTGATAGCCGTTCCTCTGAAGGAAGTAATAGAGGATCTGATCATCTTCCCGGCCCATGTATTTCCCTCCGTGCGCGCCCTCCCGTATCCTCGTCCGCCGGGCCTCTCTCTCTTCCTCAATGGTTCTCTCTCGCTTCGCTCGTATCTCTCGTACTCACTGACCGCCCTTCCCTACTATGTCGTTCCGCTGGTGTTTGTGCTGTCCATGTTGCTCCTTGTGGGGCGACCTCACGTTCAGGACTCCCTCGACCGGGCCCGACGATGGACAATCCTGCACCTTACGCTGCTCGCGGGAGCTCTGTTTCCTCAAATACTCGTCCGAGCGGACCTGCCTCATCTGCTTGTCTTCTCCGTCCCCGTGCTCCTCCTCCTGCCTCTGGGGCAGGGGATCCTGAAGCGACCTTCCGGCGGGGCGTCCTATCTGCCGGCAGTCGCGGCGCTGGTTCTGTTACTCCCCATGCTCGTCGAGCCCGTCTACGTCAAGGCACGCGTGATCCTGGGACCTCCGACGGAAGCTCTCCCGCGGAGCGGGGATTGGTCGACCTTGCCGGAGCGTCGGTTGGGGTACGCGGTGGCCGACCCGGACGAATTGGCCGCTGTCGGATACATCGTTGATCACGTGGGACCGGGCGAGCGTATCTTTGTGGGACTCTGGACACACCGCAGGGTCGAGACAAACGATGTGCTCTTCTATTTTCTCGCGGACAGGGACAGCGCCACCCGATATCACGAGCTGCACCCCGGCGTCGCTACCACGGAGCGCGTACAGGGTGAGATTGCGAAGGATCTTGCAGCACGCGATGTGCGGTACGTCGTTCTCTGGTCGGGAGCCGATGCCGAGTCGACGACCGCAGCCAACCGGGAAGAGGGAGCGGCTCTACTCGATGCCTATCTCACGCGAAACTATCGTCACTCGGCGACGTTCGGGGCGTATTCCATCTTCGTCAGAGATTTGAGCCAAGGTTCAGGAGCGCTTTGAGGCGGCTAGGATCGGTTCCCCCAGGTGTCACGCCTGCCTTCGAGCCGGAGCCGACGGCCATCATTCGATCCGCGCGATACGCCGCGTAGAACCGCTGCAACACCGCATGGCGGGCAGTGCGCCCGATTGCCGCACGTTTTGCGTCATTCTTCATGACGGACACGATGGTATCCGCGAGAGCCTCGGGAGAGGCGTACGTGCGTGGTTTCCTCCTCATCCTGCTTCTCCTGGTGCTCCGAGGGGTCGGGACAGTTTGGGGCCCGGGTGATACCCTATTCGCCGCCAGGGTCCTCGCGGCTGCCGTCGTCATGGGGGTGCCCCTTCTGGCCTGGGCAGGCGTTTTCGAGCGCCTAGCCGAGCTTGGAAGGGAGGGGCCGCGGATCGTGCAGGTCATGACGGGGCGCACTCTCGGGATTGGAATCTACGCCGCCCAGTTGCACGGCCTGTGAATCGACGATGCGCGCGTGGTCATCGGAGGGTTGCTGAGGCTCCGCGCCGGGCGCAAAGGGAACGGGGAGTTCCAGGTGACGAAGCGATGAACCGTCCGGGATGGGTCGCGCGTTGGGCCATGCCCGCATGGATTCGAGGCTCAACCCTCGAGGCGCCGGCACGGCGCTGCGCCCGGAACGTCAAGGCGGCAAGCCTCGCCGTGGAGCGCGCGCTGCGACGCGGCCGTGCCCGCTGCAAGCTGCCGTCGGTTGAGGAGTCGTTGTGGCTGGACTTCGATTTCCTGGTCGGCTACCCCGTGCCGCGCGACGATCGGCTGCTGGCCGCCCTGCTGGCGCACCTCGAGCCGGGACACGTGTTCTATGACGTGGGCAGCTTCGTCGGCTGGTACGCCATCGCCGCCTGCCGGCGCGTGGAGGAGCACGGGCGCGTCGTCGCCTTCGAACCGGTTCCCGAGACGGTCCGTCTGCTCAGGCGACACTGCGCCCTGAACGGCCTCGACGATCGCATCCGGGTCATGGAGGCAGCCTGCTCCAACACTGCCGGCGTGGTGTCGATGCCCGTCTGGCCGACCCTCGCCACGACCTGGGCGTCGGGCAACGCGTTGCGCAACGTCTATCCTCAGGAAGACGCGCAACCGTCCTGGGTGCCGATCTGCGCGATCCGGCTCGACGAGTTCGTCCGTGCCGGGGGGCCGCCGCCCTCAGTCATGAAGATCGACGTGGAGGGGGCCGAGCTCTGGGCCCTGCAGGGCGCCGCCGAGACGCTCCGGACGGCCCGTCCGTGGATCTTCCTCGAGGTGCACTCCTTTGCTTGGCGGCTGTTCGACACGACCGAAGCGGCCCTGCGCGGTTTCCTGGCGAGCGTCGGTTATGATCTTTGCGAGCTGGATCCTCCCCACCGCCCGATGACGTCGATTCCCGAGTACGGGCACGCGGTGCTTCGACCCTCGACCTAGGACCGGACGCTCATGATCCCCGACGTCTCCGTCATCATCGTCAGCTGGAATGTGGCGCCGCTCCTCCGGCAGTGCATCCGCTCGCTGGTCGCCGACGCGTCGAGCCTGTCGCTGCAGTTGATCGTGGTCGACAACGCGTCCTCGGACGACAGCGTCGCGATGCTGCGCGGCGAATTTCCATCGGTCCAGGTGATCGTCAACGGCGCCAACCTGGGGTTCGCCCGGGCGAGCAACCTGGGCCTCCGCCTGGCGACGGCACGATTCGTCCTGCTCCTGAACCCGGATACGATCGTGATGCCGGGCGCCCTCGGGATCCTGATCCGTTTCCTTCAGGAGCACCCGGATGCGGGCATGCTGGGCCCCTCCCTGTGGAACGAGGACGGCACCTTCCAGGAGACCTCGGCCCGCGTCCAGCCGACCGCGGCGCGGCTCGTGGCCATCGACGTGTTCAGGCTCCAGAAGCTCCCTCTCGTAGGACCATGGTTCAGGAAGCGGCTGGTCTCACCCTACGACCCCCAGGTGGTCCAGGAGGTCCAGGCGATTTCGGGGGCCGCCATGCTGCTCCGCCGCGACCTGTTCGAGAAGGGGGGAGGGTTCGGCGAATGCTTCATCCACTGCGGCGAGGACCTGGATCTCTGCTTCCGAATCCGCCGCGATGGATGGAAGATCTACTTCGTGCCGGAAGCCAGGGTTGCCCACCTGGGAGGGCGGAGCGCCCGCCAGGCGCCGGTCCGGACACTGGTGAACGGAGCCATCAGTATTCAGCGCTACCTCGAGCGCTGCTTCGGCCGCCGGCCTGCGCGACTCTACCGCCTCGCGCTCCAGGTGGTGGACGTCCCGGCCACGGTGCTCATCGGCCTGATCAAGTCGATCCTGGGGGCGCTGCCGCTCGGCGACCTGCGCCTGCGGTTTCAATACGCCCGCGGCATCTGGACCTGGCGTCCGATGTGACCGGCCGCCAGATCCTCGTAGACGGCCATGATCGCCCGCGCGTGACGCTCCGCCGAGAACCGATCGACCACGGATAGACGACCTTCCCGCCCCAGGGCCTCCCGGCGGCCCGGGTCCTTGAGGAGCGCAGCGATGGCGACGGCCAGATCCTCCACCCGGGAGGGGGGCGGGATCAGGATCCCGTTCTCGTCGTGCCGGATCAGATCGAGAATTCCCTCGACGGCGACGGACACGACCGGCCTGGCCATGGCCATCGCCTCGATGATGGTCCTGCCGAACGCCTCCGTGCGCGACGGCAGCGCGACGACGTCCATGGCCGCCAGGAGCCGGGGCGTGTCGTGCCGCGGCCCGAGGAGATGGACGCGGTCCCCCAGGCCCAGACGGTCCGCCTCCGACCGGAGGAGCGGCAGGTAGTCGGGCGCCTGCCCGAAACCGAGACGACGGCGGAGCCTGCCTTTCCAGGTCGCCCCTGACGAGTGGGCCTGCGGAGGATCGTCCCCCCCCACGATCAGGAGGTGAGCGCCGGGAAACTCCCGGGAGACGATTGACATGGCCTGTAGGAGATCGAAGGTCCCCTTGCTCGGGAACAGCCTCCCGACGAAGCCGACGACGGGCGTGTCCGGGGGGAGACCCAGCTCGCGGCGGACGGGGGCGCCGTCGAGGGACGGATCGAACGCCTTCAGTTCGATCGCGTTATGAACGACCTGCACCGGAACGCCCGCGTCCTGAAAGGGGGCGGCGGCCGCAGCGGACACGGCGACGATACGGGAGGCCGAATAGAGGATGATCCGGCGGGCGATGCGCCCCCAGACGCCCGGGGCGAGGATTTCGCGGACATGCCAGACGATCGGCAGGCCGAGGAGCCGAGCCGCAAGGCCCGCGCTCAACGCGACGATTGAGTTCACATGCACGACGACCCCCTGACGGGCCCGCAGGCGCCGCAGGAAGGCGATCTCGCCCGGCAGGGCGGCCGCAGCCCTGGCGGCCGTGAGAGCCTGGAGGCTGGATCGGCGCCATCCCGATGGATCGCGTTCGATGGCGCCCTGCACGAAGTGCGTGTCGAGCCCCTCGAAGAGATGCATGCGGCGGACCACCACCCGGGCCCCTCGCCCTTCCCACCGCCGCACCATGAGTCCGTCGTCGCAGGTCCAGACGATCGGCCGGAACCGGCCGGCGTCCAGATGGGCCAGCAGGACGTCCAGGCTGAATCCGGCCCCTCCCGTGCCGCTGCCGTTTTGTAGATAGATAAGGGAGAGGGGGGTGCCCTGGCTCACGCGGTCGCCCGCTGGTCGCCCGCCGGGGCGGCGGCGCCCGAGTAAAGAACCTGGCGCTGCCACAACTCGAGCGCCGCGAGCGCCCAGACCTGGTGCCACGGAACCGCGCCTCCATGGAACCCCGCCAAAAGCCGCGCAACGGCCTCCGGGCGGAACAGCCCTCGCCGCCGCACGGACTCCCGGCTCAGCAGGTCGTCCACGGCGGGTCGGAGGTCGCTCTTCATCCAGGAGGCCATGGGAAGGTGGAATCCGGTCTTGGGGCGGTCCTCGTAGCCGACTGGCAGCAGATCCCGAACCGAATCGATGAGAATCCTCTTCGCCCCCAACTGACGATAGCTGGCCTCCCGTTCGCCGCCGGGCGGGGCGGCGCTCCCGGGTTGATACTTGTAGGAAGCCGGCAGGGCGTAGGCGAACTCGACGAGCCGATGGTCGATGAGAGGCACCCTCACCTCGAGGGAGTGGGCCATGCTCATGGCATCCATGTCTCTCAGCAGCCGGTGCGCCATGTACCCCTTGAGGTCGAGGCGGCTGACGCGCGCGATCAGATCATGGGCGCGCGGGTCGTCGAGGGCTCCCAGGTAGTCGGAGGCAAGCCGCCCGATCGGGGCCGATGCGGCCAATCCGGGGGTGCAGAGGGCGTGCTGTTGCGCCGGCGGGAAAAGGGTGTGAGATAGACCGTAGCGGGTGACGAAACCGTGCTGCACGCGGGCCCAGTCCGCATACCGATCCAGAGGCGTCCCCCGAAACCAGGGCTGGATCAAGGTGCCTGCCCCCGCGAGGGCCGTCTTGATCGACCTCTGGATCGTGTGCGGCCATCCTCCATTCCGGTATTCCCAATGGAGACGCCAGAAATGAGGGTAGCCCGCGAACAGCTCGTCTCCTCCGAGTCCCGTCAGGGCCACGGTCACGCCAGTGCGTGCCACTTGCGACACGATATAGCTGTTGATTCCATCGAATGACGGCTGGTCGAGGGCCCGGCCGAGACGATCGACGAGGTCGGCGACCTCGCGGCCCGTCACGATGCGCCGCGTGTGGTCGGTTCCCAGGTGCTTGGCGAGAAAGCCCGCGTCGTCGGTCTCGTCCAGGGTTTTCCCGTCGGCATCGAAGCCGATGGAGAAAGTCTTGACCGGCCCCGAGCGGGCCTCGGCCATGAGGGCGACCACGGCCGCCGAGTCGATCCCCCCGCTCAAGAAGGCGCCAATCGGCACGTCGCTGATCAGCCGGAGGCGGACGCTCTCCGTCAGGAGGGCGCGGAGTTCCGCGGCAGCCTCCCTCTCGTCTGCCGACCGCGAGGCGTGCCGATCGCTGCCCGTCGGCAGATCCCAGTAGCGCCTCACCGTCAAGCGCCCCTTCTCCAGGGTCAGGTGATGCCCGGGCTGCAGCGCCTGCACCCCTTCGATCAGCGTGCAGGGTGAGGGGACGTAGCCAAAGGTCAGGTACAGCGCCAGCCCCTCCATGGAGAGGCGGCCCTCCACCAGGCCACTGGCCAGCAGGGCCTTCAGCTCGGAAGCGAAGACGAGCCGGTGGCTGTCCCACGCATAATAAAGGGGCTTGATGCCCAGGCGGTCCCGTGCCGCAAACAGGCGCCGATTCCGGGCATCCCAGACCGCGAAAGCGAACATCCCCCGCAGGCGATCGATGCACGCCGGGCCCAGCTCTTCGTACAGGCGCAGGATCACCTCGGTGTCCGTGTGTGATCGGAATCGTAGACCCTTCGCCTCCAGCCGGCGTCGCTCCTCCCCGAAGTTGTAGACCTCGCCGTTGTGGACGATCCACAGGGAGTCGTCTTCGGTGCCCATCGGCTGGTGGCCGGCCCGGGACAGGTCGAGGATCGCCAGCCGGGTCATTCCCAGCCCGGCGCCGGCGTCGAGGTAGGTGCCCCGGTCGTCGGGGCCGCGGTGGCGCATGGCGTCGCAGGCTCGATCGATCCCGGCAGGCACCGGGTCTCCCACAATTCCGAAAATGCCGCACATCGCCTGTTCCCGCTCTCCCAACGCACCGAAAGCCCTGGCCTGCGCCTATTCTACCGTCTCCGCAGGTCCGGCCCCGGGATCACCACCATTCCCCATTCCAGTGTCCCGCGTGCGGCCGCCTCTTCAGGCCGCCTGCCAGGGCTCGATGATGCGGGCATCACGCCCGGGTCGCGACCACGCGAATGGAGCCGATGCATAGCTCTTCCTCGCTCAAATGGGCAAACGCCCGATCGAGCGGAAACCGGGGCAACAAAGAGCGGATCCCGGCGTCACGAATCTCCTGCCAGACCCGGATCTCGAACCCCGAGTCTTCGAAGATCCGCCGCCACTGATGGGAGCGCAGGCGGTTCTGATAGAGAAATGTCGTGTTGTATTTCGAGAAGGACGCTTCCGAGAAGCGCAGGAAGTTGATGGACGAGATGGTGGGATCACCATGCGAGAAATGATCGCTCAGGTCGATGAGGTGAAGCATGTGACCTCCGGGACGGAGGACCCGATGCGCCTCGGCAAACAGGCCGGCGAGAGCTTCCTCGGGGATGTGCTCGAGAACGGTGTTTGAGTACACGACATCGATCGAGCCGTTCGCCAGACCCGTGGCCGACGCGTCGTGCGGCGCGTGGTAGACGATGCTGCAGCGTGCCAGGATGTCCCCTGTGGCGGCCCGTAACCGCGCCAGGTCGGCCAGAATCGCAGCGCGCTTCCGAAGCCGTTCCCGGTGTTCCCCGTCCGGCAGATCGCGATCCAGTCCGTGAAACTCCCCGATCTGCCGGACTGTTTCAAGCATCAGTGAGCGCCGGAGCAACCGGGATACATCGTAAGTGTGACACTCCTCCTGTCCGTACATCCAGAAGAGCAGCGGCACCACCGGCGTCCAGCCACAACCGATCTCGACGGTTCGGCGACCTGAAAAGGTCTGGCCTGACTGGAACAGGCTTTCCGCAAGGACCATTCCCTGCTGAACCTTCTGGTCGATCGTGAAGTGCCGGTAGCCGCCGAACCATTTCTGCCCCCAAAAGTACACGGTCCCTCCGGCCGGGGTCCGTGAGAGCGTTCGCTGGATGAGCGCTTTCGTGGTCCACTTCATCGTAACGGATGCCCGTCCCGCGAACGTTCTTTCATCCGCCGAGCCGCAGACAAGACTCGAATCGTCGCGCCCAGATCTCCAGCGCCAGTCCGCGGAATTTGAAGGAGAGGGAACTTTTGTGCGCCGGTTGCCGACAGTAGGCCTCGTAGCGGAGCCGCAGCTGTTTCCTGTCGACGAAACGGTTGATCAATGCCCGCGCCCGATGGCCGAACTGGAGGCCGGGAGGGATGCTCCGGTCGGCGCGTTCGCGCTCGGCGTGATGCACACGGCTGGCCCTGAACCAATGACGCTGGGCGGCGGTGATAGCGGGGTGCGACGCCCAAGCCTGCTCCGGGGTCGGGCCGAAGCGCCTCTGAGGATGGGCTGTTTTGTAGCTTAGGCGCATCGCCTCCAGTCATCTCAGGTCCATTCCAGAAGACGTCCGTGCCGGGCTGATTCATAGTGCGCGCGTGTCTGAAGTGACCCAATGCCGGCCTCGACGCTGACGTTGTGGGCGGAGGTGCCCTCCGGTGAACAACTGTAGCACACCGTTCTGTTCGCATGGAGAGCGGACATCCGCCGAGGTGAAGCACGCGCCGTTGTCCGACTTCAGCACCAAAGGCGCCCCGTGCCGCATGAACAGCAGGCGGAGCGCATCTTTCCGCATTGCATGGAAGCGCCCTTCTTCGTCGCCTTCATCGCCACCTCCAGACCTGGTCACGTCAGCATTCAAAGCCGAATTTCAAGGGTGCCGATCGAGGTGTCTCAATAAAATGCTCGCGCGCTGCACGCTCGTCCCGAAGTAAGTCACCGAGAGCGAACACGAGATACAGCAGCATGTTGAGAACGCGCACCGCCGAGACCGTGAGGGCGGAGCGCAGGGCGCTAGACCCGCGGATTACGGTGCCTGGCGCACCGCCAAATCCATACGGTCGTCGTGCATTCGCCATTGCATTTGGATGCACCATGGCGTACTGTGCCGCAACCCATGTGCGGGATTGCCGGCCGTTTTCACCCGAACCAACTGCCTCCCGATCCCGCCTGGCGGGTCCATGCCGACGCTCTCCTGCAGCACCGCGGACCCGACGGAGGCGGGCACTTCCACGACGGCACCTGCGAGCTCGTGTTTCGGCGCCTGGCCATCATCGATCTGACGCCGACCGGCAATCAGCCCATGCCCAACGAGGATGGCAGCGTCCAGGTGGTGTTCAACGGGGAGATCTACAACCATCCCGAGCTCCGGCGGGAGCTGCAGCAACGGGGTCACAGGTTTCGAGGGACCTCGGATACCGAAGTCCTCGCCCATCTGTACGAGGAGGAAGGCGCCGCCCTCGCCGGGCGGCTGCGGGGCATGTTCGCCTTCGCCATCTACGACCGGAACAGGCGGTCGCTCCTTCTGGGGCGCGATCGCTTCGGCATCAAGCCGCTCTACTACGCGGTGCGGGGCGACCATCTCGTCTTCGCCAGCGAGATCAAGGCGATCCTCACGTCGGCGGTGATCGAGGCGGGCGTGGATCGCCAGGCCTGCTACGACTTCCTGGCGCTCGGATACGTGCCGGAGCCGGCGACCGGCTTCCTCGGGATCGAGATGCTGCCCACCGGCACCACTCTCCTCGTCGACTGCAAGGGGCGGATCCCGAAGAGATTCCATACCGTCCATCCCGAGCCGGAGGACGGCCTGACCCTGGAGGAGGCGGTCGACGCCGCAGAGGCGGCTCTCCTGCGCGCCGCGGCGGAGCAATCGCGCGCCGATGTGCCCGTGGCCGCGCTCCTGAGCGGCGGCATCGACTCGTCCCTGGTGGTGGCCGCGCTCTGCCGGACGACCTCCGGGACCCCCTCGACGTTCAACGTCCGCTTTCCGGAATCCGGGTACGACGAGACCGAGATGGCGCTCGCCGTGGCGAGCCACTACGGAACCCGGCATCGCTCGATCGAGGTGGACGACCGCGTGCTCGCTCCCGATTCAGTGAACGACCTGCTGCGGCACTTCGATCAGCCGTTTGCCGACTCCAGCCTCCTGCCCACCTACGCCGTGAGCCGCGCAATCCGTGACAACGGGATCATCTGCACGGTGTCCGGCGACGGGGGCGACGAGGGCTTCGGGGGGTATGCATCCTTCTGGCGGCTCAATCTCCTCCACCGGCTGAGCCGCCTTCCGGGTCCGCTCCGCGAACTCCTGGCACGGGGAGGGGACCTTCTCGAGCCGTGGACGGCCGATCTGGGAAGGCAGGCCGCCAAGATCGTCCGGCTGGCCGGGACGGGAGGGGAGAGCACCGCCCGTCTGTTCGCAAGGTTCTACAGCTATCTGAGCGAATCCCAGAAGGAGGAGCTGGTCCTGCCCGACGCGCGGGCGGGGCTCTTGCCGGTCGACCGCATGTTCGGACCGTACGATCCGGCCGGGGTCATGGACCTCGAGCCCCTGTCGCGGCGGCTGACGGAGGCCATCTTCGCCGCGAGCCTCCCGGGGGACATGTTGCGCAAGGTCGACATGATGAGCATGCGCGCCAGCATCGAGGTGCGGGTGCCGATGCTGGATGAGGAGGTCGTCCGCTGCGGGCTCCGGCTCCCGCATCGACTGAAGACGGACGGGCGCGAGGGCAAACTCGTGCTTCGCGCCCTGGCCAGGCGCTGGCTTCCCCGGAAGGTGGCGGAGCACCGGAAGCAGGGCTTCTCCATCCCTCTCGATCGCATGGTCGGTCCCGCGTTCCACGCCATGCTCGACGATCTGCTCCGGTCGGGCGGCGCGCGGATCCGGGGGTTCCTGAGCGGCGCTCTGGTGGACCGCTGGCTGGAGTGGTTTCGCGCGGCGGGAGCGGGGCGCAGGGTGGGCACGATCAGCCGGGGCGGGCTCTACCAGAGGGTGCTCATGCTCCTCGCCCTGGAGCTCTGGCTGCGGGACCGGAAGCTCGGGTGGTAGGCCTTGGGTCAGGACTTGACGCACGCACGGTGCCAGGCCGCGATCATCACGAGTTGCCGCACCAGCGCCACGTGGGCCTCGTCCCCGGCGAGGAACTCCCGGATCGCCGTCGCCAGCCGGCCGCGATCGAGCGGTCCGCTCCGGATCGGCTCGAGGTCCGGAAGATCCTGGACCAGGCCGCGCAGCGGTGGACAGTCTCTCAGGTAGGAGCCCCAGGGTACCCCGAAGCCCCATTTCCTGTTGTGACGAACGGCGGGAGGCAGCCGGTCGCTCATGGAGCGCTGCAGGAGGGGCTTGCCGCGCCGCCCCGGGCCCAGAACGGAGGATGGCATGGCCGCGAGGGCTTCCACGAGGCGGTAGTCGAGAAAGGGGACGCGACACTCGATCGAGGCTCCCATGGTCATCCGATCGTTTCGATCGAGGACCGAGCAGAGGAACGTGTGCTGGTCGGCGTACATCGCCTGCCGGACCGGTTCCGTGGGGTAGAGAGTCTCCGCCTCCTCGAGAACGGCCTGACGGTAGGGAAAGTCGCAGGTCGGCGTCATCCCCAGCGCGCGCAGGTCGCACGGCAGGACATTGCAGGCGTTGTACAGGATGTACGAGCGCAGCCCCCCCAGGTCGAGGAAGCGCGCGAGCTTGCGCAGCCTCCCGCCCGCCCCGAACAGCATGGCGGCGGCGGGATAGACGGGCCGCGCGACCGCCAGCAGCTGGGGGCTGCGAAGCGGCCGGTAGCGGACGTAGCCGCCGAGCGTCTCATCCGCTCCTTCCCCTGAGAGCAGCACCGTGACCCGCGGCCTGGCATACCTCGAGATGGCGAGGAGGTGCAGGTCGCTGTCGTGCGCCAGGGGCTCGTCGTTGAGATGGGAAGCCTCCAGGATCCTGTCGACCAGGAGGTCGGTGCCGACCGTCGTCTCGTTGTACTCCAGCCCGAAGCGCGACGCGACCTCTCGCGCCAGGGGTCCCTCGTCGTATCCTGATTCCGAGAAGCGGACGGTGAAGCTGGCGAGGCCCGAGCGCTCGTGCTGCGCCAGAGATGAGGCGATGCTCGAAGAGTCCAGTCCGCCGCTCAAGAGGACGCCGACCGGAACATCGCTGATGCATCGCAGGTCCACGGCGCTGTCGAGGGTCTCTCGGTACCAGCGGACGGGGTCGGCGGGGAGGGAATCCCTGAGAGAGCGGGCGCGATCGGCGAGGATCCACCAGCGATGAATCGCGGTGTGCCCGTCCTTCCAGATCATGTAATGGCCGGGGAGGAGTTTCTCGACCCCGGAGTAGGGGGTCTTCGTGCCGCTGACGTAGCGGAAGCACAGGAGCTCCTCCCATGCAGCGGGGTCGAAACGGATCGGAACGCCGGCGGCGAACAGCGCCTTCTGCTCGGAGGCAAAGTACAGCCGCCCGTCGTGCTCCGCGTAGAAGAGGGGCTTCACGCCCAGCCGATCACGGGCGAGGAACAGCGAACGCTCGCGGGCATCCCAGATGGCCAGGGCGAACATGCCGTTCAGCCGCCCCAGCATGGCGGGGCCCTCCTCCGCATACAGCTGGAGGATCACTTCGGTGTCGGTCTGGGTCCGGAACGTATGGCCGCGCCCCTCCAGAAAGGAGCGCAGCTCCCGGAAGTTGTAGACCGCGCCGTTGTACGTGATGCAGTACCGGCCGTCCGGCGTGGACATCGGCATCCGTCCGCGGCTCGAGAGATCGAGAATCGCGAGCCGCCGGGATGCCAGGGCCACCCCGGGCGACATGACATGGGCGGCATCGTCCGGTCCGCGGTGGGCCAGGGAATCGCGCATCGCGACGAGTTCCATCTCGGCGACCGCGCGCGACCCGCCGACGCCGCTAATGCCGCACATCGGTGCCTCGGCGCGGGGTGGGAGAGGGGTGGGACTGCAGGCGGGCGAAAAGCGCCTCCCAGAGGGGATGGACCTGCTCCCAGGCGGATCGCTCGGCGAGCCTGCGACCCTTCTCGGACAGCCGGCCGGCCAGATCCGGATCGCGCAGCAGGCGCTGGATCGACCCCGCCATCGCCTCGACGTCGTCGTCGGGGACGAGCAGCGCCGTCTCCCCGTCCTGCACCAGGTCCGTGACGCCTCCCACGGCCGTGCTCACCACGGGGATCCCCATGGCGGCGGCCTCGACGACGCACACGGGCATGTTGTCGACGCGGCTCGTGTTGATGAAAACATCGGCCGCCTGGCCCTCCCGCGCCTTGCCCGCCATGTCCAGGAAGCCCGGAAACCGCACCGCGTCCCCCAGACCGATTCGCCGCGCGAGCGCCTGGACCTCGGACTGCATCCCCTTGTCCGGTCCCCCCATGACCAGAGTGGCGCGCGGATGCGTGGCCCGCAGGCGTTCCAGCACGCGGACCGCCAGGATAGGGTTGTACACGGGGTGGAAGGAGCGCATCCAGAAGAGGCGGGGCTCGAGCGTGCCGCGCCGTCGATGGGGGTAGCGATTCAAGTCGATGAGGTTCGGGATGACCTGGCACTCGAAGCCGTGCGCGGCCGCGGATCGGGCGAGAAACGGGGAGGGGGCGACGATGGCGTCGGCGCGGCCGAGGACCCGGCGCGTCCAGTCCGGAAATTTCGCCATGAACTCCGGCATGGCGCCCCCGTGGAGCAGCAGGATGATCCGCAGGCCGAAGCGCCGGCCGAGCCAGCTTGCGACGTCCTCCACGACGAAGCTCGGGCCGCTGTAAACATGGACGATCAGGATGTCGATGGCCCCTCGGCGCTGGACGATCGTGCGGGCGACGTCGAGGAGCCGGAGATACCGGTTGGGGGACGCCGAGGCGGTCACAACCGGGTAGCCGGCGCTTCGGAAGCGACCCGACAGGACCACGCCCTGGGTCACCACGTACCCGGAATGACGCTCCGCCATCAGGGGCCCGATGAAGCAGAGGCGCGGGAGCGAGTCCGGAGACGCCCGCTCGGACGGCGGGTTCATTCCCGGAACGGCGCTCGGGGCCGGGTTCACCATGTCGGGCCTGAAGGGGAAGGTGGCATGGTCGGCACTCGGCCTTCCTCAGGAAAACGCGGAGAGTCCCGTCAGGGCCTCGCCCAGGATGAGGGTATGAATGTCGTGCGTTCCCTCGTAAGTGTAGACCGACTCGATGTTGCACAGGTGGCGCCCCACCTGGTATTCATCGGTGATCCCGTTGGCGCCCAGGATCTCCCGGGCCAGTCGGGCGCACTCCCGCGCCACCCAGATGTTGTTCCGCTTGCCCATGGAGATCTGCGCCGGGGTCGCCTTGCCTTCATCCTTGAGCCGTCCCAGGCGCAGGGCCAGGATCTGCGCCTTGGTGATCTCGCTGGCCATCCAGACGAGCTTCTCCTGCTGGATCTGAAACGCGGCGATCGGCTTGCCGAAGGCGATGCGGGCTTTTGCGTAGCCCAGGGCCTCATCGAACACGGCCTGCGCCGAACCGATGCCGCCCCACGCAATGCCATACCGCGCCTGGCTGAGGCACATCAGCGGTGATCTCAATCCCCCGGTCCCCGGAAGCAGCGCCGCGGCCGGAACCTCGCAATCCTGAAGGATGAGCTCGGAGGTGACCGACGCCCGCAGCGAGAACTTGCCCCCGTGATCCCGGGCGGAGAAACCCGCGGTTCCGCGCTCCACCAGGAAGCCGCGGATCACGCCGTCCTCGCAACGGGCCCAGACCACCGCGACATCGGCGATCGATCCGTTGGTGATCCAGGCCTTCGCGCCGTTGAGAACGTAGCGCCCGCCCTTCCTGGCCGCCCGCGTCCGGAGGCTCGCCGGGTCGCTGCCGGCGTCCGGCTCGGTCAGGCCGAAGCAGCCGACGGCCTTTCCCTTCGCCATGGCCGGGATCCAGCGCTCCTTCTGCTCGGGCGAGCCGAACGCGTGGATCGGATACATGCACAGCGCGCCCTGCACCGAGACGAACGACCGGATCCCGCTGTCGCCGCGCTCCAGCTCCTGCATGATCAGGCCGTAGGCGACGCTGTTGAGCCCGGCGCAGCCGTACCCTTCGAGGTTGGCGCCGAGCAGGCCCATCGACGCCATCTCAGGCACGAGCTCGGACGGGAACGTGCCGTCGCGGAAGTGCGCCTCGATGATGGGGAGCACCCTGTCGGTGACGAACGCCCGCGCGGTATCGCGGACCATGAGCTCCTCGTCGCTCAGGAGGGCGTCCACCGCGAAGAAGTCGAGAGCCTGGTAAGGGCGCTTCATGCCGGCGTCACGAGGAAACCGGCTCGACGAGGAGCGCGATCCCCAGACCGCCGCTGATGCACAGGGTGGCCAGGCCCCGGCGGGCCTTGCGCCGCAGCATCTCGTGGATCAGGGTGGTCGTGATGCGGGCCCCGGTCGCGCCGATCGGGTGTCCGAGGGCGATGGCCCCGCCGTTGACGTTGGTGCGTGACAGATCGAACCGGAGATCGCGCTGGCACGCCAGGACCTGTGCGGCGAACGCCTCGTTGATCTCGATCAGGTCAATCTCCTCGAGGGTGAGACCCGTTCGGCGCAGGAGATCCCGGACCGCCGGAACGGGCCCGATCCCCATGACCGCGGGATCGACGCCCGCCGTGGAGTAGGCCACCACGCGGGCCTGGGGCTGCACCCCGAGCCGGCGGGCGGCGTCGGAGGACAGCAGGACCATCGCCGAAGCGCCGTCGACCAGCCCGGAGGACGAGCCGGCGTGGACCGTCCCGTTCTTCCTGAACACCGGCGGCAGGCTTGCGAGGGATTCGGCGGTCACGCCGTCCCGAGGGTGCTCGTCCTCGGAAACCAGGGCGGAGCCCTTGGGTCCCGCGACCGTCAACGGGACGATTTCAGCGGTGAAGCTACCCGATGTCCTGGCCCGCTCGCAGCGCTGCTGGGACTCCGCGGCGAAGGCATCCTGCTCGACGCGGGAAATCTCGTAGCGTTCCGCCAGCGTTTCGGCGGTCTCCCCCATGACCTGGTCGCACAGGGGGCAGAGAAATCCGTCCCGGTACATGGCGTCGGTGAGGCGCTGGTGGCCCATCTTGTACCCGAAGCGGGCCCCCTCCAGCAGGTAGGGGACGCGGCTCATCGACTCGGCCCCCCCGACCAGCACGACCTCGCGGTCGCCGGCCGCGATGCTCTGGCAGGCGTTCAGGATGGCGCGGAGCGAGGAGCCGCAGGCCATGTTGACCGTGTAGGCGGGGGCGCTGTCCGGAATCCCGGCCCTGTGGGCGATCTGGCGGGCGGGATTCGGTCCGGTGCCCGCCGGCCGGGCGTTCCCCATGATGGTCTCCTGGACATCGTCCGGCCGGATACCGGCCCGCTCGAGAGCGGCGCGCGAGGCCGCGGCCCCCAGCTCCGGGGCGCTGAGCGACGCCAGGGCGCCACCGAACTTTCCCAGAGGCGTGCGGACCGAGCCCGCGATCAGCAATTCGGCTGCGATTCTCATCCGGTCGATCTCGTTGAATCCCTTGCGCCTCGCGCCCTCGACGGGGGCGTATACCATAGCACGGATGGCTGGCTGCGGGACGACACCGTGGTTTGACTGCCACCGGTCTGTCTGATAACGTCCCTCGTCCATGCGACGAGCGCTCCGGAGCGTCCGCGATGCGGCCGGCTGGCTGCTTCTGACGATCGCGGTTCCGACATTTGCCCCGGCGGCGCCGGCAGGCGGGGCGGCGCCCCGGCCGCCCACTCTCGGTCTCGGCTACGAATACGACCTGGGGTCGGGACGCGAAGAATTCCTGCTGCCGGATCCCGTCCTGGATCCGTCCATCGCCCCGGACCATCCGCTCTACGTCCGTATCCGCGCCCCGTGGTCCCTTCTGGAACCGGGCGAGGGGACGTACGACTGGAGCGAGGTGGACCGGATCGTCGATCCCTATCGGGCGGCGCACTTCGTCGTGACGCTATGCCTGTACGGGCCCAACCCCGCCATCGACCCGGGTGGTTCGATGCCTTCTCCCGGCCGGCCGGCCGTCCTGAAGGCCTGGCTCGGGTTCACCCGCGCGGCAGCGCTGCACTTCAAGGGCCGGGTGCGCTACTACGAGATCGCGGACGCGCCCAACCGGGAGCAGGGATGGGCGGCCGCCGGGGTGATGGACTTCGCCTACGTGCTCAAGAACACCTCGGTGGTCATCCGGTCCGCGGACCCCGAGGGCCGGATCGCCCAGGGAGCCCTCGACCTCGGAGCCGAGTCTCTGGAGGCCGACTTGGACTGGCAAAAGGCCCTCTACGACCAGGGGATCGCAACGTACGTCGATGTCCTGCCGGTGCGCCCGCCAGCCGGCCTCCCGATCGAGCGCGCGATAGCCAAGGCCTCGGCGCTGCTCCTGGATCAGGACCCCTCGGCCCAGCTCTGGGCGGTCCGCGTGGCGGCGGAGGGAGTCACCGATCGCGAACGGGCCTCCGATCTCCTCGGCCGGTTCATCACGGCCCAGGGGGAGGGGGCGGCGGTGGTCAGCTTCGATCTCGAGACCGACGTGAACGGGCAGCCGGAATTCCCCGGCGTGCTCCTGGACCTGCACAAGCTGTTTCTGCCGACCTACGCGCCGGTGAGCGGCGCCCTGGCGTTCGAGGCGACCGGCGAGGGGGCGGGCCGGCGGATCGAAGGGATCACGTCCTATGCGTTCTTCGACGCCGGGGCCTACCAGGGGCTTGTCGGCTTCTTCGCCCGCGGTCCGCTGCCCGAGCGGGGCGCGAGGGTGGTGATTCCAACCGCCGCGGTACGGGGCGCGGCGATCTACGACATCATCGGGGGGGCGGCCGGCCCGCCGGGAGGGGCCGTCGAGCCGGACTTCAAGAGCAACACGACCCGCGTCCCCGTCCCCCTGTACGCCCGCCCGCTCGTCCTGCAGTACTCCCGGGTGGCGATCAAGGGGTTCGAGGCGGAGAAGGAGCAGCTGCACATTGAGGGGAAGGGGCTCATCACCGCCGAGGAGGTCATCACCGGCCACCAGGCCTTCATGGCCGACCAGAGGTTCAGGCTGAAGAACTACCGGGCCGACGCCATCCTGACCTACCACGGGAAGGTCGCGGGCAGCAACACCATCGACGTCAGCTTCGACAACGCCTTCTTCTGGGATCCGGCGACGGGGGCCGAGTGGGAGCAGCGCGCCCTGTACTACAACGGCGTCCGCTGGAAAGGGAAGAAGCTGCCGGAGCTGCCGATCCCGCAGCCCGAGAAGGTGTTCACCCTGCCCCTCGACATCAACCTGAACAAGGACTACGTCTACGAGTACGTCAGCGAGGACAAGGTGGGCGGGTTCGACTGCCATGTCCTCGAGTTCAAGCCGATCGATCGCAGCAGGAACCTGTACGAAGGACGGGCCTGGATCGAGACCCGGACGTTCGCGCCGGTGAAGACGTCCACCGTCCAGACGAAGCTTTCGCCGCCCCTGACCTCCAACGAGGAGGTCGATTTCTACAGGCCGCACGCAGGGCCGGACGGCTCGACCTACTGGCTCCTGACTCGGGTGGAAGGGCAGCAGATCCTCTCGGTGGCGGGCCAGGCCCTGGTCCTGTCGCGGGAGATCGACTTCAAGAACGTGTCGATCAACGACGCCGGGTTCGCGCAGGCGAGGGAGGAGGCCTACCGCTCCGATCGCCAGATGCTGCGCGACACCCGCGAAGGACTCAGGTACCTCGAGCGCACCGAGAGCGGGGAGCGCCAGGTGAAGGAACAGACCAGGAAATCCGCGCTGCTGGGCCTCGCCGGCCTCTATCGCCAGCCCGGACTCGACTACCCGGTCCTGCCGCTCCTGGGAGCCGGGTACTTCAACTACGACGTGGGCGGCCGGAACGTGCAGACGACCGCGCTCCTGGGCGGAGTGATCAACCTGTTCTCCTACACCGACCCGCACCTCTTCGGGAAGCGGCTGGACGCCACCGCGCAGGTGGTGACGCTGGCCGTGAACCTGACCGACCAGCTCTTCGTCCAGGGCAAGGAGCTTGCAGAAAGCAACGTCGACGCGCGGTCCCAGAGCCTGTCCGGATCGCTGGGCGCTTCGCTCGGGAGCTTCATGCGATTGAAGGCGACCTACGGACTGGACTATGTCAACTACAGCCGCGACGTTGACTCCGAGACGTTCGTCGTGCCCCGGGACACGTTCATCCAGTCGCCGGGAATCCAGTGGGAATTCAATCGCGCGGCATGGAGCGTGGTCGCGTCCGGCCAGAAGAGCTTCCGCAGCCGATGGGGGGCATGGGGCGATGAGACCCTGCCCTGTCCGTCCCCCGGATCGTGCCTGTCGGATTTCGACGCCGCCCAGAATGACTACGAGACCTACGAGTTCAGCGTGGCGAAGCAGGTTTTTCTTCCCTTGTTCCAGAAGCTGCGGTTCGAGGCGATGTGGCAGACGGGATCGCGCCTGGACCGGTTCAGCGAGTTCCAGTTTTCGTTCTTCGGGACCCGGGTGCGCGGCTTCTCCGGGTCGGGCGTGCGCTACGACCGCGGAGGGATCGTCCGGGCGCAGTACGCCTTCAACATCGCCAACGTCGTCCGCTTCGACGCCTCCCTCGACAGGGCCCGGGTCCGCGACGTCCTGACCTCGGACGACTACCACTCGTTCACCGGGCTCGGGATCTCGGGCAACATGATGGGGCCCTGGGAGACGGTCCTGCAGTTCGACGTCGGGGTGGCCCTGCAATCAGATTTCGAGCCCCTCAAGGGTGGGACCGAGTTCCAGATCGGTCTGTTGAAATACTTTTGATGAAGTAAAGGACCGATCCATGTGCGGCATCGCTGGGATCTTCAGTCGGGGAGACTCGCCGATCCAGGTCAATCGTCTCCTGCGGATGAGGGACGACCAGGCGCACCGAGGTCCGGATGACCAAGGCCTGCACACGTCGCCGCACATCGGTCTGGCCTTCAACCGTCTCGCCATCATCGATCTTTCCCCCACGGCGAATCAGCCCATGGGGCCGGAGGACGGATCCGCCCGGATCGTTTTCAACGGCGAGATCTACAACTATCGGGAGCTGCGATCCGATCTGGAGTCGCAGGGGCGGCGCTTCCTCACCCAGAGCGATACCGAGGTCATCCTGCAGGGATACATGCACTGGGGGATCGACGTGGTCAGGCGCCTCAACGGCATGTTCGCCATCGCCCTGTGGGACGCGCCGCGGCAGACGCTCTACCTGGCCCGGGACCGGGTCGGCAAGAAGCCGCTCTTCTACCGGGACGGAGACGGTGAAGTCGTCTTTGCCTCCGAGGTGCGGGCGCTGGTCCGGGGACTGAAGAGCATCCCACCGGTCGACCAGGCCGCCCTGAACTCCTACCTCGGCTACCTGTGCGTTCCCGGTGACATGTCCATCTACGCGGGCGTGCGCAAGGTGCCGCCCGGAAGCGTCATGACCTGCACGCGGACAGGAGCGCGCACCGATTCCTACTGGAAGCTGTCGTTTCGAGAAAAAATCCGTTGCACCCAGGAAGAGGCGGTCGAGCGGCTCGATGAACTCCTCGAGAACGCGACCCGGCTGCGCCTCATCGGCGACGTGCCTCTGGGGGCATTCCTCAGCGGCGGAGTTGATTCGAGCACGGTCGTCGCCATGATGAGCCGGGCCGGTGGCGCCGTGCGGACGTTCTCGGTCGGGTTCGCCGAAGAGAGCCACAACGAGCTGCCCCATGCACGGGCTGTCGCGGAGGCGCTGCACACGGAGCACACTGAAATCCGCGTCGAGGCGGACGCCGCGGCCATCCTTCCCAGGCTGGTGTGGCATTACGGGGAGCCCTTCGCCGATTCAAGCGCGGTTCCGAGCTACTACGTGTCGGAAGCGGCCCGCAAGCACGTCAAGGTCGCCTTGAATGGCGACGGGGGCGACGAGCCCTTCGCAGGCTACCCCTGGAACCGCGCGATTCGAACGATCGAGTGGTGCCGCCGTCTGGCGGGCCGACGCTTGAGCCGCGCCGCCCTGAAGTCTCTCGGGAGCGCATTGAAGCGGGTGCCGGGGGCCCACGGCCGGCTCCTGACCCTGGTGGGCCTGCTGCCGGAGTGGGCCGAGCGCTCGGCCGCCGACCTCTTCTGGATCTGGCCGGGGTATAAAAGGTTAGACTTGGAGAGGCTTTACCTTCCCTCCTTCCGTTCGCAGCTGACCAGCCTCGATCCGGCCGAGTACTGCCATGAGGTGTACCTCGGCACCGATGGAGCGGACGAGGTGGACAGGGGGCTGCAGGTGGTGATCCAGACCTATCTTCCCGACGATCTACTGGTGAAAATGGATATCGCGTCGATGGCGAACTCGCTCGAGACCCGTTCGCCGCTGCTCGATTTCCGCATCCTGGAGTTCGCCGCCGCGCTGCCGTCCTCGATGAAATTCAAATGGCTGCAGGGGAAGCATCTTCTCAAGACCCTGGCCGCGCGACTGGTCCCTCCCTCGGTCGTCTACCGCCCCAAACAGGGCTTCGGCATCCCGCTGGCGTCGTGGCTGCGCGGACCCCTGAGAAAGCCGCTCGAAGTGCTGCTCACGCACCCGCGTTTCGAGAGTCGCGGCTACTTCCATCGGTCGGAGGTGCGGAGCCTCATCGCTCGCCACATGGCTGGCGAGGACCAGTCCTCGAAATTGTGGGCGCTCCTCTGGCTCGAGCTGTGGTTCCGTATGTTCATGGATGGGGATCTGGGCCGCCAGGATTCGCTGCACGACATCAAATAGCAGATGTGGAGACGCGGAACAGGTCCGGCGTCTGAGCGAGTCCCGCCGTGATCCGCTCCCGCACTGCGGCGATCAGATCGTCCTTGGTCTCCAGGGAATAGGAGGAGGTCGGAACCGGTTCGCCGAACACTACCTCGATGGTGCCGGGCCGGATCCGCAGACTGCCCTTGGGCAGGACGTCGTGTCCACCTCGGATGGAGACGGGGACGATCGGCACGCCGGCCTGCAACGCGAGGATGAACCCTCCCTTCTTGAAGGGGAGGAGCCGGCGGTCGGGGCTGCGCGTGCCCTCTGCGAACACGACGACCGAGGTTCCCTTGCGAATCATGCGTGCCGTCCGATCCAGGCTCTGGATCGCCTTGGCGCGGTTGGTGCGGTCGATGAAGACGAATCCCGCGAACCAGAGAGCCCAACCGAAAACGGGCACGTAAAGGAGCTCTCGCTTGGAGACCATCCGGAAATCGGATTTCATGGCCAGTGCGAGCGCGGGGATGTCGAACTGGCTCTGGTGGTTCGCGATGTAAATGCTCGGTCGGGCAGGATCCAGGTGCGGATGGTAGATGGCCCGGGAGCGCACCCGGCAGGTCCGCAGCACCAGCCAGGACCAGAGGCGCGCCAGCGGCCTCAGAGTCGAACCCCCAGGGACCAGAACACAGAGGACAATCGTGATCGTTCCGATCACGAAGGTGTACAGGACAATGAGCGCCAGGCGAAGCAGGTTCATCAGCGCAGACTCGGTCGCGGGATGGTGCGGTCCCTCCGGCGGCAAGTATAGACTGTGCGCTCCGTTCCTTGACCGGAGCACGTCGCTCCGTTAGACTTCCGTTCTCTTTCATCCGTGCCGAAAACGCAACTCCGCGGAACGCCTCCGGCCTTTGCCTGACGCTTCTTTCGGCGGCCTGTGTGGCCGTATAGGGCGTGGGGCTGACCGGCGGCTACGTTTCCGATGACTTCCAGTTTTACTTCGGATCCGGCTTTTTAAAGGTTCCGGCGTCGGCCGCCCAGGCTCTCTGCGGCCGGAATCCCGTCCCTCTCCAAATCCTCAACCTTGGCCTGCACGTGCTGCTGGGCGGGCTGATCCATCTTGCCATGATGCGGCGAGTTCCGTGAACAGTGTTCTGGACTTGGCGTTGGGGCATCTCGGCGCGATCTCGCCCAGAGCCTTTCCCCAAATGCCACAGGCGGTGAGCGAGACCTCGCCGATCTCGAACGGGCGACGATCGAGACCGGAAGCCAGCAGGACGACCTGTCTCTCGAGCCCGCGAGGGTGAGCTGCCCGACGACGAGCACCAGCCGGTGAAGCGCCGGGGGGTCCGTCAGCCGAGTCGCCGCGGCTCCACGTTTGGGCCGCCCGCACCCTCCGTGACGGCGCCGACCGCCCTGCCGCGGAGTTGCGCCCCGGCCCTCGACGAGGCCTGCCGTGCCACCTGCCCGACACCGACGGCCAGCCCCAGGCACATCCAGTTGTACTTGAGGCTCTCGAGGCTGCCGGCGAGGGCCCCGGTCATCACCAGGATCAGGCTGATCTCCATCGCGAACGCGTGGAGTTCCAACTCCTTCGATCCCGACCGTCGCCCCCATCGCAAAGCGAAGCCGGCCTCGCGGAGCGCCAGCAGGTACATCATCAGGAAAAGGGCCAAGCCGACGAGCCCCATCTCGGCCGCGACGCTCACGTACGAGTTGTGGGCCACGAGCTGCCGGCCCGTCAGCTCCCCCGGGGAGTAACGCGGCAGGGCCGCGACGAAGTTGCCCGGCCCCACGCCGAACACCGGCCGGTCTTCGATCATCCGCATGCCGGCCTGCCACAGCCGGACCCGCAATCCGAAGGTGTCCCGCTGCTGCCGGATGGCCGGGACGATGCTGCCGACGCGCTGCCAGACGGTGTCCGGTAGCAGGACGGTAACCAGACTGAGCGCGGCCACCGATCCCGCCAGGATCAGAAGACCCTTGTCCCTGACGACCCTGTACCAGACCGCCAGAAGCCCCACGGCGAGCATGATGAAGCCGGTGCGCGACAGGGTGAGCGCGAGTCCGAGGAAGAAGACCGGCAGGGTGAAGATAAGGAACAGCCTCGCCAGTCGCCCCGGATCCGCCTGGTAGAGCAAGCAGGCGAAGACGATCGCGAAGCTGATCCCGCTGGCGAGCCCGTTCCGGTTGCCGATGAATCCCACGGCGACGTTGGTCAACCCCAGGTAGTACTCCGCCAGGGCGAAGATGGTGGCGAGGCAAGTCCACAGGACGATGGCCCACTGCACTCCCCGCATCCGGCTCGGGCGATCGATGACCGAGATGAACATCAGCGTCGCGCCCGCCAGCTGCACGAAGCTGAAGACGCGGGCGAGCGCCAGCTCGTCGTCGAGAGCGTAGACCGAGGAGACGCCGGTCCAGGTCACGAACGCGAGCATCACCAGCACGAACGCGCCCAGCCGGAAGCCCAGCCCGCGCCGCAGGGCGGCGCTCAGGAGCCATCCCGTGAGGATGACCGCACCGAGCACCTTCGGGCCCGTGACACCGCCCTCGCTGGGAAGGACGTTTTCGAGGTACATGACCGCGATGAACGCATGGATCCCGAGGTACGGGCGCAGCGCCAGGATGACCAGGCCGATCCCGCCGATCGTCAGGGCCGCCACGACGTCCGGATCGAGGTGCATCCGGATCAGTCCGACGGCCAGCAGCGTCAGGTAGCCCAACACGATCAGCATCATGATCGGGCGGCTCATGTCGCGACGCAGCGTGCTCATCGTGCCGTCCCCGGCGCCATGCTGGCGCACTGCTCCCGGTGGCCGCTCGCGCCAGGGTTCAGGGCGAGGAGCCCGAGCAGGAACCGGGCATCGTAGGAGCACGGGTCGATCGCGATGGCCTTCTTCCGGAACTCCACGGTGCAATCGCGCTCGTCCTGCGCGACCAAAAGGCGCGCGGCATCGATCTCGATGAGGGCGGGGGTCAGGTTCTCGCGGGGATCCTCTGACGGGGCCTGGAGGTCGATCGGTCTCTTCCGCCGCAGGCGCTCGGGGTTGCTTCCCCAGGCGAGAGCAGCCCGATTGTGGCCCCACGAGGTGCGGTGATCGTTCCAGAAGAAGGCCCGCTCGCCCCGCTGTCGCTGGACTGTGGCGGCGCACTCGCGCCCGAAGTAGGCCGTCTCCCCTCCCAGAAGCAGGGAGAAGAGGGCGAAGAGCAGGGCCTTCCTGGCCAAGGGGTTCATCGCGTAACTTGGGTCCGCCGGGTCTCAGAATATACGACGTTTGCCCGGGGCATGCAATCGCCAACCATCCCCGGTCCCGGTGATTCCCCACCAGGACCGGGCGTTCCGCGGCCCCGTCCGGACCGCCCCTGAGGAGCGATGTCCAAGACAGGCCTCACCAGCAACCTGAAGACGATGTCCCTGGCCGCCCTCCGCGCTCTTCTCCAGGAGCATGCACACCTGGTTGTTCTTCCGGCCGCAGTCGATGAGGACCACCGGACCCTTCGCGCGGAAGGCCCGTCGCACGCAGCCAATGGCTGTCTTGGGACGATCGCCGCGCAGGATAGGCCATCTCGGCCAAGGCCCCGACAGTGCTAGAATGCCGGCATGGTCCTAGCCTTGCGATCGCTGGAACGACGCACGGCCATCATGGCCATCGGCCTGACACCCCTCGTAGGGGCCGGCGTGATGCGTCCGCGCGGCCGATCTATGCATGGGGACCTTCCGCTCCCATGAATTCGAGAAGATGACGCTCATCCTGCCATTCCCTGTACGCGGTCGCTGCGCCCTTACGATTTGACTTCTGAGCGCCGCAATGGCCCCCCTTCCATCCGAATCCGAGGCTTCGGGATGACCACGGAACGTGACCAGGGCTCGCACTCGAATTCGACGGGGCACCGCCTGGCGCTCCTCGCTGTTCTGTGTGTCGCCGCCTTCGTAAGATTCTGGGGAATCGGCTTCGGGCTCCCGAACCCGGAGTGCCGGCCCGACGAAGCTCACCTGATCAGAACGGCGCTTCGCTTCAGTTCCGGCGATTTCAATCCGCACGTGTTTAACTATCCCACGCTCTACATGTATGTCCTGTTCTTCTTGTATGGTTGCTACTACCTTCTCGGGACCCTGTCGGGAAGGTATTCATCGCGACCCGACTTTCTCACCGAATACGCGCTCGATCCGTCCAACTTCTACCTCATTGACAGAACCATTTCGGCAACTCTCGGCATCGCGACCGTCTGGCTCGTCTACCGCATTTGCGCGCGCTCCGTCGACCGGAGGACGGGCCTCGTCGCAGCACTTTTTCTCGCCCTGACACACCTCCATGTCCGAGACTCGCACTTTGGCGTCACGGACGTACCGCTGGCGTTTCTGATCATGTGCTCCGTTCTGTTCATATCCAGAATCCATGCTCATCCGACTCGGACGAATTACCTGCTCGCCGGGATTTTCGCCGGACTGGCCATGTCCACGAAGTACAGTGGTCTTTTTCTGGCCGTCCCTCTCCTTTTGTGCCACGTGTCGCTTGTCCGCCCGTTGTACGTCAGCGTGCTCGGGTCCTTGATCGATAGACGGATCTTGGTCTTTGTCCTTGGGATGGTATTCGCCTTCCTGGCCGGGACACCGTTCGCGTTGATCGATTTCCGGACGTTCCTTTCCGGGGTTCTCTACGAGGCGTGGCATCTCTCTTCGGGCGATCGCATCGACCTAGGCAGGGGATGGTGGTACCACCTCCGCTTTACCTTGTGGCACGGCCTTGGATGGAGCCTGCTGGTCGCATCGCTGGTCGGATTGTTCATTTTCGCACGCCGAAGTCCGAGAACCGCGCTCGTCCTCTGGTCCTTTCCCATGGTCTATTACGCCATCGCGGGAAAAGGGTTGACCGTGTTCCTCAGGTACATGATTCCCGTCGTCCCTTTTCTCTGCATCGCGGCAGCCGTCAGTGTCATTGACCTCGCCGACCTCATTGCACGGGGTCGTTCCTCCTATCTGAAGAACGGTGCGACCCTGGCCCTCGCGGGCCTCATTGTCTTCCCTTCGGCCCATAACGTAATCCGATCAAACTCGCTTCTCGACAGACCCGATAGTCGCCTCCTGGCCACCAACTGGGCACAGGCTCACCTCGAGGGACACAGTTCCGTCTATCAAACCGGCGGCTGGGAGCGCCTGCGGCTGCCCGAAACTCGTGAATCCCTGGAGAGGACCTCTGAGCCTGCGTCCGGTGCCATCGGGGAGATGAGGGCGGAGATGGACCGCATCCTAGCCGATCATCAAGAGGCGAAGCAGATCCGGGTGTTCGAGGAATGGGCCTATGATCCGAAATCTCGCAAGTTCGCTTTTGGCCATGAGATCAGACATGATCGACCCCGATACATCATCACGGCCTCGTCACCGCTTTCAACGCGCAATGAGATCCCGGCCGGGATAGGACGCCTATTGGAAGAATCCTACAGACGTACGAGGTCCTTCCACGTGACCGAACTCGATCGGAAGGACAACTTCTTCGATCAACAGGACGCGTTCTATTTGCCCTTCGCCGGTTTCCACGACGTCGAGAGGCCCGGACCGAACATCGACATCTACGAACGTGCAGACTGACGCATCAGTACCCGTGCGGGCCCTGGACTGCATGTTCGGGCGTGCGCCCGGTTTCCCCTGGCTCCAATGCTTGTGAGACCCGCTCCACCGCTTCCCACCGCCTGAGATAGTTGGCGACCCAGCGCCTGGCTAGGGTTGCCATGCTGGCCGGAAGGAACGGTATCCGTGATCGGAATGAGCATTGCCGTACACCGGCCGCCGGGGTATATTCAGGCCCTCGCAACCGCGGAAGCCCTGGTGAATCCTTGATGGCAACTGTGCTGATGCCGATCCCCACGACCGCTGTGAGGCATTAGGTGGAGCGTCTGCTCTACCGCCGTCCGGGGGCGCCCGCGGGCGCCTCCTGCCGTCTGGTCGCAGTCGGCGACCTGATGCTCTCCGGCGGCGTGCGCCGGCGCTACCCGGGAGCGGCCGGCGCGGACGAAGCGTTCGCCGCGGTCGCTCCGATCCTGCGCTCGGGGGACATCGTCTTCGGCAATCTGGAGACCCCGCTGTGCGCCCCGCGACCGGGACGGGAGCTCTTCAGGGGTGACCCGGCGATGGCCGGGCCTCTGTCGCGCGCCGGGTTCACGGTGCTGTCGCTGGCCAATAACCACATCCTGGAGTACGGTCCCGGCGGACTGCAGGAGACGCGTCGCGTCGTGGCGGCCGCGGGGATGCTTCCGCTGGGCGCCGGTGGGACGCAGGAAGAGGCGTCGCAGCCCGTCGAAATCGAGGCACAGGGCTTGCGGATCGGCCTGCTGGGATTCGGCAGGACGCTGCAGCGGCAGGACGATCCCGAGGTGCCCGGCTTCGTCGAATGGGACGAGGGGCTCGCGATGCGATCGGTTGCGGCGCTGCGGGATCGCGTCGATTGCGTCATCATCTCGATCCACATCGGGTTGATGTGGCTCGACTACCCGAAACCGGAGTTCAAGGAGATCGCCGACCGCCTCCTGGCCGCCGGCGCGCATGTCGTCCTCATGCACCACGCCCACGTCCTCCAGGGCTATGGCGTGGAAGGAGGACGGGCGGCGGTTTACAACCTCGGCAACTTCGTCGCAGATGTCTTCGAGGGAGAGCTGGGCGTCCCGCCGGTGCCCGAAAAGCAGAGGGAATCCGCCATCTTCATCATGGAGATCGACAAGGAAGGGGTCCGCACGATCGCCGTGGTGCCGATCCAGGTGACGGACGATTACCGCGTCGTGCCGGCGGTCGAAACGGAGGCGCGGCGGATCATCGATCATCTCGAGGCGGTCAGCCTGGACATCCGCCTGGATCGGTATCGAGAGGCGTTCACCCGCCAGAGAGCCTCGCTGAACACCGGGAACCTCTTGAGCTGGCTCTGGATTCACCTTCGCAAAGGTCACTGGCGGGAGCTGACCTCGAACATGTCGCGCGCGCGCCCGGAGCACCTCGTAATGCTCGGCCGGTTCGCCATGCACAGGCTCGCGGCGTTGTGGCGGCGCTCTTGACGGATGCCTGGCCGGCCCTCGTCTGCCCGGATGACGCCCAGCCGCTCGAGCGAGCCGCGGCGGGACTCGCCTGCCGCCGGGGCCATGCCTGGGCCGAGCGGGCCGGCATTCCCCGCTTCGTGCCCGAACGAGGGTACGCGGACGCCTTCGGCTTGCAGTGGAACGTTCATCGCAGGACGCAGCTCGACTCCTACACCCGCACGACTATCTCCCGTGACCGGGCGCGGCGCTGTCTGGGAGAGTCCCTCTGGCGGGCGCTCCAGGCTCCCGGCAGGACCCACGTGCTCGAGGTGGGTTGCGGGGCGGGACGATTTACCGAAGTGCTGCTGTCGACGGGTGCCTGCGTCACCTCGGTGGACTTGAGCTCCGCCGTCGAGGCCAACCAGGAGAACTTCCCGCAGGACGATCGGCACCGCGTCGTCCAGGCGGACATCCTCTCGCTGCCCTTCGCTCCCGCGCAGTACGACATCGTATTCTGCCTGGGTGTCGTGCAGCACACACCCAGCCCCGAGGAGGCACTGGCGCGACTGTACGCCCAGGTGAAGCCGGGCGGTTGGCTCGTTCTGGACCACTACACCTATACTCTCTCACAGTTCACCAAGACGGCGCCGCTGTTCCGCATCGTCTTGCGCCACCTGCCGCCCGAGCAGGGAATGCTCTGGACCGACCGCCTGGTCCGGTGGCTGTTCCCACTGCACCGGGCGGCCCGCCGAAGCCGAGTGGCGCAGGCCCTCCTCAGCAGGGTATCTCCGGTGCTGTCCTACTACCACGCGCTGCCGCTCAACGACGATCTGCAGCGCCAATGGTCGCTGCTCGACACGCACGATTCGCTGACGGACTGGTACAAGCATTTCCGCACTCGCGACCAAATCCGCCGCGCTCTCGAGCGCATCGGCGGGGTGGAGATCTGGTGCGAATACGGGGGGAACGGGGTTGAGGCCCGTGTGCGCCGCCCTGCGGCGGGGCGCTAGGTGTCCTCGGCGAGTACGTTGGCCGCATCTTCGACGAGGTCAAGGCGAGGCCGTTCGCCGTCGTCACCGAGGTCGCAGGCTACAGGTCCGATGAACGCCGGCGGGTCAGATCGATCCTGAGCTCTTCGTGACGTTGGATCGGCGCCGCTGTGACAGGACGCCGGAAATCAGCGCAGCAGCCCCGACGATCAGGCCGGGCCGCGTCGGCAACAGATAGCGCGGCTCGGCGTAAAACAGGGTGTGAAACGCCAACAGTGCGACCCAAGGCACCCATATCGGCCAAACCGACCAGGGACCTCCCGGGTGGTGGAACGTGAAGATGAGTGCGCAGGCAAGAACGAGGACGCTCAGCGCATTGATCGCGATATGAACGCTCCAATACGCGGCCGGTCCTTCCCAAGGACCAATCTTGAAGGTCTGACGACTGACCGAGTTGACGCGAGCGAAATGGATCGATAGCGCCCGCACCGCGACCATCTTCAGTCGGAGGAGTGGATTTCTGAGGAAATCGTTCCAAATCCACTGATATTCGAGAGACGCGAGCGGCACGTTCTTGCGTCCAGCTTCGAGCTCCAGCGACGTGAGCTCTTCGCTCCAGGTGATGTAGTCCACACTGTCCGGGCGGGTCTTGATGTCCCAGAAGCGCCAATCCCACGTCTCCGTGCGGTACTGGAAGCTGCCGTGGAACATCACGTGAGCGAGATACGAGCCCTGTCGGGCGATCTCCGGGCGGCCGGGAAGCTGCGCGATCACCATCCGAGTCACCGCTAGGGCGAGCACCACGACGAGAACGCTGCGACCGAGAAGGATACCCGCGCGGTCACCACGTCTTGCCAGGACGACTGCGCCCAGCACCATCAGCGGCAGCATCAACGCACTGTTGGGCCTCGAGAGGATCAACACCGTGGTGCCGAGCGCCAATGCCAGCGCGCTGGACCAGGAGCTCTTGTCGGCGGGAGTCTTGTCGTTCGCCCAGAACCATGCGGCGATCATCAATATGGCGCCGAGATACGCCGGGTTCTCTGCGCTGATGCCAAACGCGTAGTAGATGTTGAACGGGTTGAGCAACGTGATGACGACTGCGAAGAGCCCGGCCGTTGTCCCTCCAACGCGAGCGGCGGCTCTTCGCAGCAACAGCAGGGAGACGCCCATCCACAGTGCGGTCCAGAACACGCCAACGCGCCAATAGTCGTCGTCGGACGAACCTTGTTTGATGAACAGATAAGGAATCGCGTAGTAGACGACGGGGGCCGGAGCCTTCGTCATGGCGACGCTGGTCCAGGGCATCTCGCCGCGGAGGGCCGCGGAGAGAGCCTTGGCTTCGATGTGGAAGTCCGTGTCGCCAAACGGCTTTGGTTTGAACCCCACATTCGCCACGAGAAGGAAGCTCGCAGCGAGACAGAGAAGAGCGGCGAGATCCCAACGATCAAGAACCGACTGTTTCACGCGAAGAGTAACTCTGACGAATCGGTACCAAGAGGAGGACTTCACGCGGACAGCATCGCCGAGAAGCTCCGTTCCGGACGGGCGGCCCTGACCCGCCGGCATCCGACATAGTGTAACCCAAGCCGATCCCTCCTGGGCATGCGGCTCGGAGTCGTCCTCGCCGCCGGATCGCGAGGAGGTTCTCGCGGGATCACGGTCAGGGGCTGCGCAGGTAAACTGTGGTCCGCTCTTGAGCGGGTGGCGTCAACCGGGGGCGAGGGCCGCGAGGTCGGCGGCGCGATCGCGCACGCTCTCGGTGTTCGAGGCGCTCGGCGAAGGTGAACGCGGGCCGCCAGACCAGCGACCCGTATCCGAAGACCCAAAGCGCAGTTCACATGGCTCCCGCCCGGGACCCGATGTCAGCGGGTTCCTGAGGAGACCTTCATGAATCGGAGCGGAACAAGAGCCCGGGAACTCATGGCTCGAATCCAGCCTGGTGAAGCCGCCCGCCAGCCCGACTCTGGTCGACGGCTCTGTGGTACGCTACCGCGGAAAATGAGACCCGAGCCGCCGCCAGGGAGGAGGGCATCTGGCCCCTTGCGCAGCCGGAACGCCATCGAGGGGGGGAGTGGTTGTCTCGATGAACAGTTTTCTGGATCTGGCGCTGGGACATCTCGGAGCCATCTCGCTCCTGTTCACCCAGACCGTCAGGGAGACGGTCCGGAAGAAGCCCGAGTGGTCTGTCATTCTCGACCAGATGCACCACCTGGGGGTGCGCTCCCTGGCGATCGCCACGGTCACGGCGCTGTTCACCGGCATGGTGCTGGCACTGCAGACCTCCTACTCACTGGCGGCCTACGGGGCCAAGCTGTTCGTGGGAGACATCGTGGCGCTGTCGCTGGTGCGCGAGCTGGGGCCGGTCCTGACCGCCCTCATGGTGGGGGGGCGCGTGGGGGCCGGGATCACCGCCGAGATTGGCACAATGAAGGTGACCGAACAGATCGACGCCATTCGCGCCATGGCGGCGAACCCGGTGCGCAAGCTGGTGGTGCCGAAGGTCCTGGCGATCCTGATCATGCTGCCGATCCTCACGATCTTCGCCGATTTCGTCGGTATCCTGGGCGGACTGACCATGGCCACGACGAGCCTGAACCAGCCCGGGGCCTTCTACATGCAACACGTGGTCCAGGCGCTCAGCGTCCAGGACATCCTCAGCGGCGTCGGGAAGTCGATTTTCTTCGCCCTGTTCATCTCACTCATTGCCTGCCATAGCGGTCTGTCCGCCGAGGGTGGAGCGGACGGGGTCGGGCGTGCGACGACCCAGACCGTCGTCGCGGCCTCGCTCTCGGTCCTGGTCTCGGACTTCTTTCTGACCAAATTCTTTCTGGCGCTCTGAGAGCGGCTGTGGACGACCCCTTCGTCAGGTTCGAGGATGTCCACAAATCTTTCGGGGAGAAGAAGGTCCTGGGCGGGATCAGCGTCGACATCCAGCGGGGCGAGACGATGGTCGTCCTCGGAGGCAGCGGCAGCGGGAAATCGGTCCTGATCCGGCACATCATCGGCCTGCACCGGCCGGACCGGGGACACGTGTTCGTGGAAGGGGAGGACATCGTCGACTACGATGAGGAGGGGCTCATCCCGGTTCGCCAGAAGGTGGCGATGCTCTTCCAGGGGAGCGCCCTGTTCGATTCGATGAACGTCCTGGACAACGTGGCCTATGGCCTGCGGGAGCATACGGATCTCGACGAGGAGCGGATCCGCCACAACGTGCGCGCCAAGCTCGCCCTCGTGGGGCTGGAAGGCGTCGAGGAGCTCATGCCTGCCGAGCTGTCGGGCGGGATGAAGAAGCGGGTGGCACTGGCCCGCTCCATCGCCATGGATCCGCGCTGCATCCTGTACGATGAGCCGACGACCGGCCTCGATCCGGTCACGGCCAATACCATCAACGAGCTCATCCGCGGGCTGCAGAGACGCATCCAGGTCACGTCCGTGGTCGTGACGCACGACATCGCGAGCGCCTTCCTCGTGGGCGATCGGATCGCCTACCTGTACGAGGGTCGCATGCACTTCGTGGGGACCGTCGAGGAGGCGAAGGTTTCCCGGGAGCCGCGCCTGCGGCATTTTCTCAGCGGCGGCAGGGAGGTGTCCGGTGCGACTGTCTAGGGCGACCAAGGAAGTCAGCGTGGGGGCCTTCGTCTCGATCGGGTTGATCCTGTTCGCCGTCGGCGTCATGGCGATCAGCAAGGAACAGCGGTTGTTCTCCCGGAAGACGAAGTACTGGACCCAGTTCGACAACACCAGCGGACTGGCCGAGGGCTCGCCCGTGCGGCTGGTGGGAGTGCAGATCGGCACCGTCTCGGAAATCGAATTTCCCGAGGACCTGCGTGAATCGAAGATCAAGGTCGTGTTCTCCGTCGACCGGGCCTACGCCGCCCGCATCCGGTCCGGAACCCAGGCCCTCCTGAAATCGCTCACCTACCTCTCCCAGGACAAATACATCGAGCTGACGCCGGGCGACCCCGACCGGCCGGCCCTGGAGAAAAACGGATTCATCGAACCCGGAGTGTCCGTCTGGGAGGAGACCATCCTGCAGAGCCAGGGGATCGCGGACGACATCAAGGAGATCACGGCCTCTCTTCGCGATCTGCTGGTGGCGATCAATCGAGGCGGGGGAATCGTGCAGGAGATGATCCACAACCCGGAGTTCGGCCGCCAAGGGGTGACCAACCTGGAAGGGAGCCTGTCCTCTCTGCGGCGCACACTCGAGGGCGTGGAGAAGGGCAAGGGGCTGGCCGGAGCGCTCATCAACGACGAGGCCCTGGCCCGCAAGCAGATCGAGAACATCGATGCCGCGCTGACCCACGCGCGTTCCATCATGGAGAAGCTGGACGCCGACCAGGGCTTCCTGGCTCAGATCAGCAAGCCCGACGGGGAGGGCGCGCGAGTGCTGGGCGATCTGCGCGCCGGCGCCTCGGCATTGCGCAAGGCGGCCGAGGGAGTCAACCAGGGCCAGGGCCTGCTCGGCCGGCTGATGCACGACGAAGCCTACGCCAGCGGCCTCCTGAGGAAGATCGACAGCGTCGCCGCCCACGCCGACTCGATCCTGCGCAAGGTCGACAGCGGCAAGGGAACTCTCGGCGGGATCGTCAACGATCCCGAGGTGTACCTGGGGCTCAAGGACATCGTGGCGGGCATCCAGAAGAGCCGCGTGGGCAAGGGGATGATCCGGCATTACGGCAAGAAGGGAGCGAAAGAGAGTGCGAAGGAAGGCGAGGCACAGGGAGACGATGCCGACGAAGAAGAAACGACCCCTGGCGGACCCAAACCCGGGACCACGCCCGAGCCGTAGCTCCGTCGCGGCCGCGGTGGTCGTGGGAGATTCCCCGGACGCGGAGCCCGGGGCTGCCGGGGATCTGCTCGAGAGGCTCAGGGCGCGGGAGGCCAGGGTGGCGGTCATCGGCCTGGGTTATGTCGGACTGCCGCTGGCCTGTGAGTTCGCCCGGGCCGGGTTCACCGTGGAGGGGATCGACGTCGACGTCGCCAAGATCGGGCGCCTGAAGAGCGGCCGCTCGCACGTCCAGGATGTGCCGGACGATCGGCTCCTCGCGCTGATCGCCAGCGGGTCGGTCCGTCCCACCGGCGACTTCTCGGTGCTGGCGGGCTGCGATGCGGTCGTCATCTGCGTGCCCACCCCTCTGCGCAAGACGCGCGACCCGGACATTTCCTATATCGTCGCCGCGGTGGACGAGATCGCCAGCCACCTGCACAAGGGGCTGCTCGTGGTGCTGGAAAGCACGACGTATCCCGGGACGACGGAGGAGGTGATCCTGCCGAAACTTCAGGCGTCCGGCCTGAAAGCCGGGCGGGACTTTTTCCTCGCGTTCTCTCCCGAACGCGTCGATCCGGGCAACCCGAAGTACGACACGCGCAACACGCCCAAGATCCTCGGCGGCGTCACGCCGGCATGCGGCCGGGTCGCCCGCGCGCTCTACGAGCCCGCGATCGAGCAGGTCATCCCGGTTTCGAGCACGCGCGCGGCCGAAATGGTCAAGCTCCTCGAGAACACCTTCCGCAGCGTCAACATCGGGCTGGTGAACGAGGTCGCCCTGATGTGCGACCGGCTCGGTCTCGACGTCTGGGAAGTCATCGACGCTGCGGCGACCAAGCCGTTCGGCTTCATGCCGTTCTACCCGGGACCGGGGCTGGGAGGGCACTGCATCCCGATCGACCCGCACTACCTCTCCTGGAAGCTGAAGACGCTGAACTACACGGCCCGGTTCATCGAGCTGGCGTCCGAGGTGAACACCCAGATGCCGCACTACGTCGTCGGCAAGGTCGTGGACGCCCTGAACGATCAGAACAGGAGCGTGCGGGACACGCGCATCCTGGTGCTCGGCGTGGCCTACAAGAAGGATGTGGGGGACGTGCGGGAGTCGCCTGCCCTGGACGTGATCAAGCTGCTGGCCGACCGTGGCGCGGACGTGCGGTTCAACGATCCGTACGCGGGCGAGATCGGCATCGACGGCGGGCGGAGATACGTCTCGGTGCCGCTCGACCGCCGCGAGCTGGAATCGGCCGGTCTCGTGATCATCGTCACGAACCACTCGACGTACGACTATGAATTCATCGTGGCCCATTCGCGGTGCGTGCTGGACACGCGCAATGCCACGCGCGGAGTCAAGACCGGACGCGAGAAAATCAGGAGACTCTGAGCGGCATGTCGAACATCCTGGTGACAGGCGGCGCGGGCTTCATCGGCTCTCATCTGGTGGAGGCCCTCCACAGGGCGGGGCGCGAAGTCGTCGTTCTGGACAACTTCGATGATTTCTACCTGCCCGAGGTGAAGCACCGCAACCTGGAGTCCCTCAAGACGCGTCCCGGATTCTCACTGGTGGAAGGGGACATCCGGGATGAGGCGCTGGTCGACAGGGTCTTCACGGCCCACCCGATCAGCGTCGTCGTCCACCTTGCGGCCCGGGCGGGGGTGCGCCCGTCGATCCAGCAGCCGGTCCTCTACGCGGACGTCAACGTCACCGGTACGGCGGTGCTGCTCGAGGCCTGTCGCCGCCACGGCACGGGCAAGTTCATCTTCGGCTCCTCGTCGTCCGTTTACGGGAACAACGACCGCCTGCCGTTCTCCGAGAAGGACGAGGTGGACCGGCCGATCTCGCCCTACGCCGCGACCAAGCGGGCGGGGGAATTGCTGTGCGCGACGTACCATGAGCTGTACCGGCTCAACGTCTTCGCGCTGAGGTTCTTCACCGTGTACGGTCCCCGGCAGCGCCCGGAAATGGCCATCCACAAGTTCACGCGCCTCATCGACAGGGGACTCCCCTTGCCACGCTTCGGCGACGGCTCGACGCGGCGCGACTACACATTCATCACCGACATCATCAATGGCGTCCTGCGTGCGATCGACCGCGTGCAGGGGTTCGAGATCATCAATCTGGGAGGAGCCCAAACGACCCGCCTCGACGAGTTGATCGCCCATCTGGAAAGGAATCTCAAGCGAAAGGCCGTCATCGAGGCGGAGCCGGGTCAGCCGGGCGACGTGGTGGTGACCTATGCGGATGTCGACAAGGCGCGACGCCTCCTGGGCTTCGAGCCGGAGACACGCATCGAGGATGGGATCGGGCGATTCGTCGAGTGGTACCGGGAATTGAAGGTGCGCGCGTGAACATCGCCGTCGTGGGCACGGGCTACGTGGGACTGGTCAGCGCCGCCTGTTTTGCGGAATTCGGAGTCAGCGTCATCGCCGTGGACAAGGATGCTGCCAAAATCGCCTCCCTTCAGAAGGGGCAGGTGCCGTTCTACGAGCCGGGGTTGGAGGAATTGGTCCGGCGCAACATGAAGGAGGGCCGGCTGGGCTTTTCCACCGACATGAAGACGGCGGTGGAGAAAGCGCTCGTCATCCTGATCGCCGTCGGGACGCCGCCGGCCGAGGGCGGCGGAGCCGATCTCAGCTTCGTTCGGGAGGTGGCGCTCGGCATCGCGCGCTACCTCAACGGCTACAAGGTGATCGTGACCAAGAGCACCGTGCCGATGGGGACCGGGGCCATGATTCGCAAGCTGATCGAAGAGAACCGGCCGGGCCGCGAACCGTTCAGCGTGGTGAGCAACCCCGAATTCCTGCGCGAGGGGGCGGCGATCGAGGACTTCATGCGTCCCAACAGAGTGGTCATCGGCGCGGAGGACCCGCAGGCCGTGGCCATCCTGAAGGACCTCTACAATCCTCTGTACCTCATCGAGACGCCGTTCGTGATCACCAACGTGGTCAGCGCCGAGATGGTGAAGTACGCCAGCAACGCCTTTCTTGCCACCAAGATCTCCTTCATCAACGAAATCGCGAACCTGTGCGAGGCGGTCGGGGCGGACGTGCACGAGGTGGCTCGCGGCATGGGACTCGACAACCGCATCGGCCGCAAGTTCCTTCATCCGGGACCGGGCTTCGGCGGATCGTGCTTCCCGAAGGACACGCGGGCCGTGGCGAGCATGGCCGCGCAGGCCGGCGTGCCGGCGCGCATCGTCGATGCGGTGATCGCGGCCAATGAGTACCAGGCCGGGCGCATGGTGGAGAAGATCACGCGAGCCGTGGGCGGACTGAGCGGGAGGACCATCGGCTGCCTGGGACTCTCATTCAAGCCCAACACCAGCGACACGCGTGATTCGCCGGCCCTCCGCATCATCCTGGACCTGGTTCGTGCAGGCGCGCGCGTCCGCGCGTTCGACCCGGTCGCCATGCCGGAGGCGCGCCAGGTCCTTCCCGGGATCGACTATACCGAAGACGCCTACGACGCGGCCACCGGGTGCGATGCCCTGGTGATCGCCACGGAATGGAACCAGTTCCGCAGCCTGGACTGGGATCGCATGAAAAAGGCGCTCAAATCACCGGTCGTGGTCGATCTCCGCAATGTCTACGAGCCGGGCCAGATGCGGGACCTGGGAATACGGTACGTGGGGGTGGGGCGGTGACAGGCCCGTCCACCCGCTACCTGGTGACCGGCGGGGCCGGCTTCATCGGTTCGAGCATCGTGGAAGCGCTTCTCCGGCGGGGCGACAGCGTCGTTGTCCTGGATGACTTTTCGACCGGCCGGCGGAGCAACCTCGAAGGCGCGTTGAGCGCGCGGGCTGCAGGGGCGCCCGCTCCGGAAATCATCGAGGGCGACATCCGGGACGTCCCGACGGTGCGCCGGGCGGTGCGCGGCGTGACCCACGTGATGCACCAGGCGGCCCTGCCCTCCGTGCAGCGATCCGTCGAAGACCCGCTGTCCAGCCACGACGTGAACGCCACCGGTACGCTCAACCTCCTGGTCGCGGCCCGCGATGCGGGCGTCAGGCGTTTTGTGTACGCCTCGTCCTCGTCGGTCTACGGGGACTCGCCGGAGCTGCCGAAGGTCGAGTCGATGCCGACCGCGCCCTTGTCGCCGTATGCGGTCAGCAAGCTTGCCGGAGAGAATTATTGCCGTATCTTCCACGGGCTGTACGGCCTGGAGGCAATCGCCTTGCGTTACTTCAACGTCTTCGGGCCCCGGCAGGACCCGACGTCCCAGTACGCGGCGGTGGTGCCGAATTTCCTCAGCGCCGTGACCTCGGGCAAGCCGCCGATCGTGTTCGGCGACGGACTGCAGTCCCGCGATTTCACTTTCATCGAGAACGTCGTCGAGGCCAATCTGAAGGCGTGTCTGGCGTCCGGTTTGGCTTCCGGCCGGGCCTACAACGTCGCCTGCGGCGAGAGAGTCACCCTCCTGCAGCTCCTGCAAATCCTGGAACGCCTGACGGGGTCCGCCGTCCGGCCGGTCCACGATCGGCCGCGGCCGGGTGACGTGCGGGACTCGCTGGCAGACATTCAGGAAGCCCGACGGCACCTGGGGTTTGAGCCGCATGTATCCTTGGAGGAAGGACTGCGCCGCACCCTTGCCGCGTTCAGGCCATGAAGCTCTCCGTAATCATCCCCGTATTCAACGAAGCGGCCACGATTCGCACCATCCTCGAAAGAGTCGGGGACATCGCGTTCGACAAGGAGATCATCGTCGTGGATGACGCGTCCACGGACGGGACGCAGGAAATTCTGCGCGGCCTGCGCGCCCCCGGAACCACCGTCCTCTACCACGACAGGAACCGAGGCAAGGGGGCCGCCCTGCGGACGGGCTTTGCGAAGGTCGCGGGGGACATCGTCCTTGTCCAGGATGCCGACCTGGAGTACGACCCGGCGGAGTATCCACGACTGCTGAAGCCAATCCTGGAGGGCCAGGCGGACGTGGTCTACGGATCCCGTTTCGGCGGCGGCGAGATGCACCGCGTGCTCTTATTCTGGCACTATGCGGGCAACCGTTTCCTGACCACGCTGTCAAACATGTTCACGAATCTGAACCTGTCCGACATGGAAACTTGCTACAAGGTGTTCCGGGCAGACTTGCTGCGGAGGCTCCACCTGAGATCGAACCGCTTCGGGTTCGAGCCGGAGTTCACTGCCAAGGTCGCGCGCCTGGGCTGCCGCGTCTACGAAGTGCCGGTGTCGTATCACGGACGGGGCTATGAATCGGGGAAGAAAATCACCTGGAAGGACGGTATCACCGCGATCGGGTGCATCGTCTGGTACCGGTTCTTCGACTGAGGTCCGCGCTTTCGCCGTGATCCTCGCCGGGGGAGGGGGAACGCGCCTCTGGCCGTTGGCGAGCCTTCGTTCACCGAAGCCATTCCTGCCCCTCGACAAGGGCGTGAGCCTGTTCCGCCGAACGTACGACAGGATCGTGCCTGTGGTCGGGCCCTCCCGCGTCGTCGTGGTGACCGGCGTCGCCCAGGTTGGCTGGGTACGACGGCAGGTCCCCAGGATCCCAAGGGGGCAGATCCTGGTTGAAGAAACCAGCCGGGACACGGCGGCCTCCATCGCGCTGGCGGCCCACTGGCTGCGCCGGAAGCATGGCGATGCGATCATGATCGTGCTGCCGGCCGATCACGCTATCCATCCCGTCTCCGCCTTTCGCGCGACGGTGAGGCGGGGGATCCACATCGTGAGGCGGTCCGCCGGGCTCATAACGATCGGTGTGCCGGCGAGGTCGCCGCAGACCGGTTTCGGTTACATCCTCGCGGCCGGGACCGGCACAGGGAAGGGCGCACATGAAGTGCAGGCCTTCATCGAAAAACCAGGGGCGCGACAGGCGGCCCGAATGGTGCGCTCGGGGCGCTACCTGTGGAACAGCGGCATATTCCTCTGGAAGGCCTCGACGATTCTGGGAGAGCTCGCCCGCCACAGGCCGGACATCGCGACCCCGCTCGAGAAATGGACGCGCCGCGTGCCTGGGGGCGAGTGGAGAATACCGGCATCCGTGCTCAGGAGCCTTCCGCGCGTTCCGATCGATCGGGCCGTCCTCGAGCGCTCCAATAATGTGCTGGTCCTGCGCGCCCCGTTCGCCTGGTCGGACGTGGGCAACTGGGATGCGCTGGGGGGGCTGCTCCCGGCGGACAACAGGGGCAATTCCGCGATCGGGAGGATTCTGGCGCTGGACGCCGAACGGTGCCTGGGAGTCAACGAGAACGGCCTGACGGTGTTCGTTGGCGTGAAGGACATCGTGGCCGTGCACTCGAAAGGTGTGCTCCTGGTTTGTCACCGGGACGCTGCCCAGAGAGTGCGCGAAGTGGTGCATGATCTGCGAAGGCCTCTGGGGGCCTGCCGTTAAAGAGGAGACGCGTCCGTGATGCACGCCGTGTGCGACAGGATCATCCACTGGGGCCTGGTGGCGCTCATCGTCTTCACCCCGTTCGCCTTCGGCACGGTGGAGCCTTGGTCGATCGCCCTCATGGAATGGGGCATCGTCACCATCGTCCTGATCTTCGCCCTCTCTCGCCTCTGGCCATCCGGCGAGACCACTCCCGGCGCCCCGCCGCGAAGGGGACCGGCGCTCCTGGGCATGGGACTGCCGATCGGCATGTTCCTGCTCCTGACCATTCTGCAGATGGTGCCTTTGCCGCTGTCATGGCTCGAGGACATCTCGCCGGGATCGGCGCGGATGTATGCGAGCGTCGACCTCAAGGGCTGGGAAAGCGTGCAGACCGGTGCGACCGAGGCGAGGGCGGGCCGCCAGGATTCTCTGCTCCAACTCGAGGAGCGTGCCCGGCGGCCGATCAGCGTGAATCCCGGCCGGACCCGCGGGAAGGTCGTCCAACTCGGGACCCTGGTCGCGCTTTTCTTCCTGGTCGCATGCTGGGTCGACGGCGGGAGGGCCACCTCCATCCTGAAGGCGGTGACGGTCGTTGGTTTCCTGGTGGCGGTTTTCGGCCTGGTCCAGCTCCTGACTTGGAACGGAAGGATCTACTGGGTGCGCAACGTCCCCAGTGGGCCCGAGACGATGCCCAGGGCCTTTGGTCCTTTCGTCAATCATAATCACTTTGCCGGGTACGTCGAAATGATCATCCCGGTGGCCCTCAGCCTTGCCTTCTGGCTAGTGGACAACAGACGCACGCCGTCATTCAAGGCGGCATCCACCGCGCCAAGGGACGGTTGGAGCGACGCTCTTCCGGAGGGCTCGAATGAGGAGAGGGGCCGTCTGAGTCAGGGGACCCTGGCCACCTTCGCGGCGGTCATCTTGATCGTCGCCCTGCTGACCTCGCTCTCCCGGGGGGGGATTCTGTCCGCTTTCATCAGCGGGGCGGTCCTGCTGATCCTGCTGTGCCGGCGCATCGCGTCGCGGCTCGTCCGGGTGTCGATCGTCGTGGCGCTTCCAACAGTCGTGATCGCGATGATCGCCCTGATTGGCGCCGAGGCCGTCAAGAAGCAGCTGGGGACCTACGCCAACCTTTCGGGCGAGTCCTCTTTCCGGCTGCGGGTCATCATCTGGGAGCGCGTGATACGCGAGCTGCCGGCGTATGCCTGGGTCGGCTCCGGCCTGGGAACCTTCGAGGACAGCTTCGCACCAGTGTCGCCGGCTGGTTCGCAGGGGCGGTGGGACAGGACGCACAACGACTACCTCCAGCTACTGTGGGAAACTGGAATCGCGGGGGGATTGCTGTTCGTTCTGGGCTCAGGGAATTTCATTCGGAGATACTGGTGGCCTGCCCTGCTTGGCCGGGAAAGACCCGTCGACCTGTTTCGGGTCGGCATGGCCGTCTCACTTTTGAGCATTGCCCTTCACTCGAGCGTCGATTTCTGCCTCCAAATCGGCGCGAACGGATTCTTGTGCGCTCTTCTCGGCGGGTTGATCGTGGCGCTGCACCGGACCCGCGACACGGGCCCCGGACGTCCCCCGGTCCAGGCCATCAATGGCCCTTGGGCCGAATAGGATTGCCGGCCCGACAGAGGCACCGTATATTCAGAGCTCCGGCGCTCATGACAATCGTGTGATCCCGATGGCCCATAAGATTCTCCTGCTGACGTGCTTCACCGTCCTGTTGCTGGCGGAGAGCGCCTACTTCGTCGGCCAAAGCGCTGCGGGCATCCTGCGCCTCCGCGGCGAAAGGGCCTTTTTCAGGAACGATCACGAGCGGGCGTGGAACGGCTACCATCGTGCGATGGCCCTGGGAGGCGACCTCGAAACCCTGGAGACCGACCAAATCGAACTGCTGCTTTTCGGCCTGGACCAGGCCTGGGCGGGTATTCGCGTCAGGACGGCCCTGCCTCCCGAGAAGGCGGTGAGCACGGCGTTGCAGCTCGTGGCGCGCCGGGTCGCCGAGACGCCCTTCAAGGCATACGTCTGGTCGCTGGCCTCGGACAACTATTTCCACGCGGCGAGGCTCCGGCGCCAGAACACAACCCTGGACCTCTCTTCGCTTTCCGAGGACCCGATGGCCGTTCTCCTGCCCGAAGATCGCCTCGGCCTGGCTGCGCTGGAAACGGCGTCCCGCCTGGAGCCCAACAATTACATCTATCATGATCTCCTGGCAGAGAAATTCATGGATATGGGTGACATCGACACCGCGGCCACCTATTGCCGCCGCTCCGTGGCCGCTTATCCCGTTCTGGGCGCTCACAGATATCTCATGGTTCCCGATCCTGCTCCCGAGCTTCTCGAGGCGGCCATCCGCGGATTCGAGGACTCGCGACGGCAGGAGTCGATGATCCCGCCGGGAACGATCGAGAGCGAGGTAGGCGTGCTCTTATGGCGCAACGGCCAGGCGCGAAGGGCCATCGACTTTTTGAGTCGTGCGGTCGCTTTGTCTCCCGATCTTTACGAGGCGCAGTACTATCTCGGCATCGCCAGTTATGAGCTGGGCGATCACCAGGCGGCGCTGCGCCACCTGCAGGAAGCCACCCGCTGCCTGCCTGAGAGCCCGTCGCCGCACGTGCACATGGCGTTCGCGCAGACGGCCCTGGGCAATCTCCAGGGCGCGATCGATCAATTCAGGCGGGCCCGTGAGAAGGACCCCCAGGACATCAGGTTCTTCCATTTCCTCGGCGAAGCCCTCGAGAAGGCCGGTCAGGTCAAGGAAGCCGAGCGGCAATTCGTCGCCGCTGCGAAGATCAACCCGAAGAGCACCGTGGCCTGGGCTGCGCTGCTCGGATTCTACACGCGCCACCGCGAGCTTCGGCCCCTCGCCGATATCTGCTCGAACCTCGAGTTGATGGCGCCCGACGAGATCGCCTATCGCGAGCAGTGCGCGGCTCTCGGACTGGAGATTCCTTGAGCCCGTTCGGCCAGGGTACGGCGATCCCCGTGGACGGCCTGGGTCCGTGGGAGCCGGCGCGGTTGCGGCGGTGAGCGCACCCAGGGGGCGCCACCGGATCTGCCTGGTCGTGGGGCAACTCGCCTTGGGCGGCCTGGAAAGGCAGGTCTACCTGCTGGCGACGGGTCTCGATCAGAGCCGATTCGAGGTCGTCGTCGTATCGATGACCCGCGGCGGACAGTGGGCCGAAGCCTTGCGGCGGTCCGGCGTGAGCGTCGTGGAGATGGGCCGCCGCGGCCACCTGGATTGGCGTCGTCTTGCCGGAATGGTCCGGATTTTCCGGGCGATCCGGCCGCACGTGGTCTACTCGTTCAACTACGAGGCGAACGCTTATGCCCGCCTGGCTGGATTGCTGGCTGGCGTGCCCATTCTGGTCACCGGCGAGCGCAACGTATACATGTCCAGGCGCATGGGAGTCCTGGAACGCGTGCTGATTCGCTTCACCGAATGCGTGATCTGCAACGCCGAGGCGATCCGGCGCGACCTGATCGACCGGACGGGGCTGCCGGAGGACAAGATCATCACGATCCGAAACGCGGTCGCGATCCGGCCCCACCCGGGTCCTGTCGAACGGCACTCAGCACGGCAACTCATCGGAGCGACCGAGGACGAGATCGTGGTGGGCACGATCGCCGGGCTCGCCGCGAGAAAGAACCTCACGATGCTGGTCCGCGCCGCGTCTCTCTGCAAGGCGGCGGCACGGCTGCGATTTTGCATCGTGGGCGGAGGGCCCGACGAGCAGGCCGTGCGGACAGCCATCCACGACCATGGGGTAGAAGATCGGTTCACCCTGCTCGGGGAAAGGGACGACGCGTGGACTCTGCTCGCCGGGTTCGACCTGTTCGTCCTCTCGTCCAGGATCGAAGGGCTGCCCAATGCCCTGATGGAAGCCATGGTAGCGGGACTCCCCTGCGTGTGCACCGACGTGGGGGGATGCAGTGAGCTGGTGGCGCACGGCGTGACCGGGTACCTGGTGGATCCCGGTGATGCCCGGGCGCTGGCAGACCGCGTTGTAGAATTGGCCGGGGATGCCGCTCTGCGCTCATCGATGGGCGGCGCGGGAAGGGAACGGATCACCGACGGATACTCCGTCGAGCGACTTGTGTCCGAGGTCGAGCAGGTCCTGCTGCGGTTGCTGGAGGCGGCGGGATCGAGCGCGCGGGGACGCCGGCTGCGGGGCGATTTCATCGAGGTGAGATAGCGGCCGATGCATCGCACTCCGTACAAACGAGAGGGGCCACGCGAGAGCCCCTCTTGCCGGCTGGCGGCCGTGGGCGACTTGATGCTTTCGGGAGATGGGGCGAGGCGGCACCGACCGGACCTCGGCCCGATCGGCATGCCCGACGAGGTCGGCCCGGTCCTGCGTTCGGGAGACCTCGTGTTCGGCAACCTGGAAACACCCCTGTGCGGCCCCCGCGTGGAGTGCGCTCTGTTTCGGCGGCACACGGCCATGGCGCCCGTGCTCTGGCTGGTGGTCCACCTGAGAAAAGGGCTCTGGCGCGAGCTCGAGTCCAACCTCCCGCGCGCTCGGCCGGAGCACGTCGGGATGCTGGCGCGTTTCGCGGCGAAGAAGCTGGAGAGCCTGTGGAGGCGCCATTGAGCGGAAGCGTTGAGGGGGGGGCACCCGGAATGTCCGCCACGATCGTCATGCCGGTACGTAACGAGGGCGCGTCTCTCCGGCGCAGTCTGGCGGCGGTACTGAGCCAGAATTACCCCTCGAGACTGCTCGAGGTCATCGTTGCGGACGGGATGTCCGATGACGAAACGCGAGCCATTGTGCGGGAACGGATGGCCCATCACCCCAACTTGAAGATGATCGACAACCCTTCCCGCATCGTGCCGACCGGGCTGAACCGCGCCATCAGGGAGGCACGGGGAGACGTCATCGTTCGCGTGGACGGGCACACGGTTGTCGCGCCGGACTACGTCACCGAGTGCCTGGCGGCCCTCCGGCGATCTGCGGCCGACAATGTCGGCGGACCGATGCGGGCCGTCGGTGAAGGCCGGTTCGGGAAAGCCGTCGCCGCCGCGACGGGTTCTCCCTTCGGCGTCGGCGGCGCGCGCTTTCACTACTCGGAATCCGAGGAATGGGTCGACACGGTCTACCTGGGGGCCTGGAGCAGGGAGACCCTCAACCGGATCGGCCTGTTTGACGAGGAGATGGTGCGTGACCAGGACGATGAGCTGAATTACCGGCTGCTGGATCGGGGGGGGCGCGTCCTCCTCAGCCCGAGAATCAGGTCCTCCTACACCGTCCGCGGGACTCCGCGCTCCCTGTGGCGGCAGTACTTCCAGTACGGGTTTTGGAAGGTCCGGGTGATGCAGAAACACCCGCGCCAGGTCCGCCTTCGCCATCTGGTGCCGCCGGCCTTCGTGGCGGCGCTCGTTCTTTCGGCCGCAGTCGCGTGGAGCGCGCCGGACGCCGTCCCGCTCTGGGGAGCCGTTCCTCTGGCCTACGCGGTGGCGAGCGTCGCCGCGGCGCTCTCGGCTGGGAGGAGCGCGGGATGGCCCGTGGTGCCGCTTCTCCCGTTCGTCTATGCCCTCCTGCACCTGGCGTACGGGCTGGGGTTCCTGGTGGGCATGGTGCGCTTCATGACGAAATGGCGCGCCCGACCTGACGGCCGGACGATGCCCGCGGCGAACGAGGACGTGTCGGCGTGAATCCGCGGCTGGAGACGATTTACGCACGCAGTCCGGTCTTCCTCCAAAACGCCTACATTTCGCTCTATGGCCGCCGCATCCGTCGCCAGCGCTTCAACCGGGACTACGATAGGTGGGTCGAACTCTTCGAGCGCTCGGAACGATGGGGGCCGGGCGAGCTGGGGGACTACCAGGATCGGGCGCTGGCGTCGCTGGTCGCTCACTGCTATGAACGTGTCCCTTTCTATCGCAGGGCCATGGACGAGCGGCGGCTGCGACCGGCCGACGTGGCGACCCGGAGGGATCTGCACAAGCTCCCGATCGTCACCAAGGATCTCATCCGCAGGGATGCGAGCGCCTTCCTGGCCCGGGGCGTCCGGGCGGGGAGCCTGAAGGAGTCTCCGACCTCGGGAACGACCGGCGCCTCGTTCACGGTCCTGTGGGACCGGGAGACCGATGTCCTCTGGAATGCCGTTCTGTGGAGGCATCGGGCCTGGTCCGGGTTCCGATTCGGAACGCGGTACGCCAGCCTGCTCGGCCGTGTCGTCGTGCCGCTCCAGCAGACGGGGTCGCCCTTCTGGAGATGGAATCGCCCCTGGAACCAGGTTCTGTTCTCCTCTTTCCACCTCAAGGCCGCAAACATCGGCGCCTACGTGGACGCCATGCGCGCCTTCGGGATCGAGGCCCTGGAATGCTACCCCTCCACGGGGTACATCCTGGCGCGCTTTCTCGAGGAGCGCGGGGAACGACTGCCGCTCCGCCACCTGGTCACCTCCTCAGAGACCCTCCTGCCCATCCAGCGCGAGCTCATGGAGAAGGTCTTCGGCAGTAAGGTCCTGGACTACTACGGCATGTCGGAGGCGGTCCTCTTCGCTGGGGAGTGCGGCAGGAGCAACGGCTACCACCTGCACGCGGAGATGGGCATCGCGGAAATCGTCGATGAGGGGGGAGAGCCACTCCCCGTTGGCCGCCACGGCCGGCTGCTCGGCACAGGCCTGGTGAACCGCGCCATGCCGCTCCTGCGCTATGAGATGGGTGACGTCTCCGCCCTCCGCCCGGAGGGTTGTCCCTGCGGACGGAGGCTCCCGCGGCTCGATCCGGTGACCACCAAGGCCGAGGACATCGTGGTGGCGCCCGACGGGCGTCTGATATCCTCCTCGACCCTGACGCACCCGTTCAAACCGCTGGATCGCGTGGAGAAGAGCCAGATCGTGCAGGAGGCGCTGGACCGGCTGCTCATCCGCATCGTGCCGAGGCCTGGCTACGGCGAGGAGGACACGCGACACCTGCTCCGCGAAATGCAGCGCCGGGTGGGGCAAGGCATGCAGATCCGGGTCGAGCTGGTGGAGGAGATTCCCATCGGGGCGTCCGGGAAATACCGTTGGGTGATCTCGAACCTGCCCCTGGGTTTTCGCCGGGGCGCGATCGAGAACCTGTTCGGGAAAGAGGCGGAGGGGTAGGTGGTGGCGCGCGCATCCGGGTACATCCCCTTCTGCCTGCCGTGGACGGGCCGTCAGGAGATCCGGCAGGTGACCGACGCGGTCCGATCCGGGTGGCTGACGACGGGCCCGAAGGTCGCGATGTTCGAGGAGCATATCCGCCGCCTGGTGCGCGCCCGGCACGCCGTGGCAGTCAATTCGTGCACCGCAGCCCTGCATCTGTCCCTGGCCGCAGCGGGCGTCGGCCGTGGCGACGAGGTGATCACCAGCCCGTACACCTTTGCGGCCACGGGGGAGGCGATTCTGTATCTCGGCGCACGCCCCGTGCTGGCCGATATCGACCCTGTCACTCTGAACGTCAATCCCGAGGCCGTCGCGGCGGCGGTGACGCGCCGCAGCCGGGCGATCGTGCCGGTGCACATCGCGGGACTCCCCTGCGACATGAAGGCGTTGATCGGGCTCGCCCGTCGGCGCCGGCTCACGGTGATTGACGACGCGGCGCACGCCCTGGGGGCCCGGGTAGAGGGCCGTCCGATAGGATCGCTGTCCGACCTCACTTGTTTCAGCTTCTATGCCACCAAGAACCTGACGACCGGGGAGGGGGGCATGGTCACGACGGATGACCGGGAGATGGCCGCGCGCGTGCGCCGACTCAGCCTCCACGGCCTGTCGCGCGACGCCTGGAAGCGCTACACGCGCGCGGGCTCCTGGAGATACGATGTGGTCGAGGTCGGGTTCAAGTACAACATGACCGACCTGGCGGCGGGCCTGGGACTGGCGCAGGCCGGCAAGTTCTCGTCCATCCAGGCCCGTCGGCGATGGCTGGCCCGGCGCTACAGCACTCTTCTGGCCGGCTGCGACGCGTTCGAGCTGCCGGTTGAGCAGCCTGGGGTAGTCCACGCCTGGCACCTGTACGTCCTGCGGCTTCGCCCCGGCGTACTGCGTAGCGGCCGTGATCGAGTGATCGATCTACTCAGGGAGAAGGGAATCGGCACCAGTGTGCACTTCCTACCCCTCCATCTCCACTCATTCTACCGCCGGGAATTCGGGTACCGCCAAGGCGACTTTCCGCACACCGAACGGGAATCGGCGCGGGCCATCTCGTTGCCGCTCTACCCGGGCCTCACTCGGGCGGCCCAGGACAGAGTCGTCGGGACTCTCCTGGATCTGGTCCGGCAGCACCGGAGATGAGCGCGGGGCGCGCCTACTGCCGGGGGGCGATGAAGAGAAGTCTGGACATCGCGCTGTCGCTACCCGCCCTCCTGATCCTGACCCCTATCCTGCTTCTGCTCGCAGCCGTTATCCTCATGACTTCAGGGTCTCCTGTGATCTTCGCCCAGGAGCGGATCGGCATGGACGGACGCCCGTTCAGACTCTTGAAGCTCAGGACCATGTGCAAGGACGCCTCGAAGGGCCTCCCCCTCACCGGCGCCGGCGACCGGCGCGTGACCCGGGTCGGGAAATTTTTTCGCTCCCTGAAGCTGGACGAGCTGCCACAGCTGGTCAATGTCCTGGCGGGGGACATGTCCCTGGTAGGGCCGCGTCCGGAGGTCCCGCCGTACGTTGCACGCTATGCTCCTGAGCAGCGGAGAGTCCTGGACACCCGCCCGGGACTCACCGACCCGGCGAGCGTCCTGTTCCGGGACGAGGAGGCGCTCTTGGGTTCCGTCCCCGATCAGTCCAGGGAGCGGTATTACCTGGAAACCATCCTGCCCAAAAAGCTGGGAATGAACCTGGCCTACATTGACCGGGCGAGCTTGGGCTACGACCTGCTCCTAGTCCTGAAGACGATCGGAGTCGTAATCTGGCCAGGCAGGCCCTGAAGCGGCCATTACACTGCTGAACCGCCCTGCTTCGGTCTGCCGATTCTCTTTGCCCGCCACGGGTTTTTGTTGACAAGGCATTGATACGACGGTATATAAAGGCTGCCCTCCAAATACGATGAAGCAACGGGATCGAGCGCGCCGCCGAGGCCTTCGCAGGCGAGGCTCAACGGTAGAATGAGGCTGAACCGGCACCGGACGAAACTGCTTTTCGTGGCGGGCGATGTGCTTGCCGTCCTGCTCGCCAACGTGCTGGCCCTCGCCCTGCGGTTCGACTTCAAGTGGGCGAGCATCACCGATCCCGCATTCCGCGCCAGCGAGCTGCTCCTGATCGATCTGATCCTGACGCCCGTGGTGTTCTATGTCATGGGTCTGTACCAGAGCTACTGGAAGTATACCGGCCTCGATGACCTGCTCCGCCTGGTGCGGGCTGTCGCCTACAGAACCGCCGGTGTGATCATCCTGTTCTACGCACTGGGCTTCGTCGGGTTGTCGCGCGCCGTGGTCATCATCAACTCGGTGCTCCTCCTGATGCTGACGGGCTTGCTGCGTCTGGGGCCCCGATTCCATTTCGAGTTCTTCTCGGCGCGCCGGCGGAGCTCCGGACGCAGGACGCTGATCGTCGGGGCCGGCGACACCGGGGAATCGCTGCTCAGGGAACTGAAGAAGACGCCCCACCTCGACTACAACCCGATCGGCTTCGTCGATGACGACGTCGAGAAGATTGGCATCGTGATCCACGGTGTGCCGGTCCTGGGAGACACCCGGTCCCTTGAGAAAACGATCGAGGAGTACGGCGCCCGCGAAGTGATCATCGCCATTCCGGGGGCGTCGGGGAACGCCATGCGGGAAATCTTCGACGTGTGCCGGCGTACGGGGGCGCGTTTCCGGACGGTCCCGACCCGCGGCGAGCTGCAGCGCGGTGCGGCGCGCGTCAGCCAGATCCGGCTGGTCGACCTGGAGGACCTGCTCGGGCGCGAGGTGGTGAGCCTGGACAACCAGATGCTCCGGATGAGCCTGAGCGGAAAGAGGGTGCTGGTGACCGGCGCCGCCGGCTCGATCGGGCGCGAGCTGGCGCGTCAGATCGCGTCCTACGAGCCGGATCTGCTCGTCGTCCTCGATCGCAACGAGAACAACCTGTTCTATCTCGAGGCCGAGCTGCGCGAGGGCCACCCCCTTCTAAACCTCGTCGCGGCCGTCGGGGACGTGCTCGATCAGAGGCGATTGGCCCGGCTTTTCGAGGAGCACCGGCCTCGGGTGGTGTTCCACGCGGCCGCCTACAAGCACGTGCCCTTGATGGAAGGCAATTCGGTGGAGGCGATCAAGAACAACGTCCTGGCCACGCGCATCCTGTCGCAGGCGGCGATCGATGCCGGGGTGGAGCGTCTCATCTACATCTCGACCGACAAGGCGGTCCGTCCGACGAGCGTGATGGGGGCCACCAAACGTCTCGGGGAGCGCCTGGTCAAGAGTCTCGGGACCGAGGCGACCCGGTTCATCGCCGTGCGCTTCGGAAACGTCCTGGGCAGCGACGGATCGGTGGTTCCGACTTTCCGCAAGCAGATCGCCGCTGGCGGGCCCGTCACGATCACCCACCCGGAGGCGACGCGCTACTTCATGACCATTCCCGAGGCCGTCCAGCTCGTTCTCATGGCGGGGGCCATGGGGGAGGGGAACGAGACCTTCCTCCTGCAGATGGGCCAGCCCGTCCGAATCGTGGACATGGCCAGGAATATGATCGAGCTTTCGGGCCTGCGGCCGGACGAGGACATCAAGATCGTTTTCACGGGACTGCGTCCCGGAGAGAAGCTTCACGAGGAGCTCAAGAACGACGCGGAGGAGGCGCTTCCGACGTCCAATGACAAGATCATGATCCTGACCGGGGTGGAACCACTGGGCCGAGGCGAATGGAGTGACCTCGAAGCGCTGGAAGAAGGGGCGCTCGAAGGACGCTCCGATGAGGTACTGGCTGTCCTGAGAAGGCTGGTGCCCGATTATGTTCCGGACGTCGCGATGCCCCCCCGGATGTCCGGGATCCCCGGGCAGAAGGTCGTGGATCTCTTTCCCAAGAGACGCCTGGATGCCCAGATCTGAACCCGCCGGTGATCGTGACCTCCTTTAACCTCACTCTCAGGCCCGGTGCCTTGATTCTCGCGGCTGCCGCCCTGTGGCTCCAGGTGCCAACCGCAGCCCGGGGCCAGACGTTCCGGACGACCAGCGAAGGACTGAACGCGGGCCACTTCGTGCTCTACCCCTCGATGGCGCTGGAATACACGCAAGACGGAAACGTCCGTTACGAGAGCCAGGACGGTCCCGGCGGTTCAATCACCCGGTCCGGAATCTACGTCATGCGACCCCGGTTGCTCGTCGACCTGCCCATTGGCTCAGGGCGCGTGCGCTGGGTCTATTCGCCGGTCTACCGTGCGTACACGAACGAGTCCTTCCAGCAGACAAGACGATTCAGCCATTTCCTCGATTTCGAGGCCACCCGGTCCGGTCCGGTTCTGTCGGTCCGGGCGTCCGATCATCTGGTGAGGGCCACGGTGGAGCTCCCGGAAGTCGATCCCGGAAGAGAGGCCACCTTTGGTTCCGTTCCTTTTACGAGCCATTCACCCGAGCTCGAGATCACCGTCAAGGCGGGAGCCAGGAACGGACTGTCGCTCCTGCCCCGCTACTCGGCGGTGCGTTTCGAGGATCAAGAATCGGCCGCATTCCTCAGCTACCGCAGGAAAGGGATCGAGGTGCGCTTCAGCCGCGCGCTCAGCGAGCCGACCGCCCTCTATGCATACTATACGCTCGACAGGACCGACCAGGAACGCGAACAGATCCTCTTCGGGGACGTGAGTCTGGACGCTCGCACCCTCGGCGTGGGACTGCGCCGGACGCTCAACCAGGAGGTCCTCACCTCCATCGCGGCGGGCTACAAGTCGATCGATTTCCGGGGCGGCTCGAAAAGCGACTTTTCGGGACCTGTGTTGGACGCGCAGGCGACCTGGCATCTTGGCGACGACACGCTTCTCGACGTCTCCGTCGGACGCCAAGCCTATCAATCTTTCTTCGTCAACAACAACTATTACATCAATCGGGAGGCACGCTTCCGTCTGATGCACCAGGTCGGCCACAGCGTGTACTGGGACGTCTCCCTTGCCTACCTCAACAATGTCTACGCCGATCCTCTGGACATCTCCGTGACCGCCGCCACTCCTCCCGATCTCGACCGCGACGGGGACGGCACGATCGACGGTTACAAGGCGCTCGAACCATCGGTCGGGCGCCGTCGCCGTGATGAAGTCTATCGGCTGCAAGCGGGAGCCGGGTGGCAGATCGTCCCGAAGCTGCGCGTTTTCATCGGCTATAATGGCGAGCGTCGGTCGTCGAACATCGAACAATCATTCGCCGGGGGAGTCTTCGACCCCTTTGACTACTCCGTAAACCGTGTTGTTTTCCGAATCGAGGCGGGTTGGCTGTGAGCTCAGAGCAAAGCAAGTTGACGGTGGCTGTGGCAATCGCTCTTCTGGCCGGCGGTATCTCGACACCGCTGCTCGGCCAGGCAGAGAGTGTCGGCGTTGTTGTGGAGAGCCTGGGATTCGAGGAATTCGAAGGAGGTAGCGGCGTCCGCCTGCAGGCGTCGGGACCCCTTGTGGCGTTTGCCTGCACCGTCCCCTCCAAGGAATCACGGGATCTGATCGTCGAGATTCCGGGCGCGACCACAAAACTGCCGGTCCGCGTGGACCTGAAAAACCTCATCGTCCCGGAGGCTTCCATCGAGAGTAGCCTAGGCGGAGGGATCGGCGTGCGGGTACGATTCGCGATCGGACAGGGTTTGCTGCAGGGGATCGAGCAGACAGGGCGCGGATTGCTTTTCCGGTTCGGCTCATTCGGGTCGTCGGGGAACGGTGAATACCGCATCGGCGTCGGCGACAAGATCGAGATCGGCGTGTTCGGCCACGAGGATCTCGCCAAGGTTGTCGAGGTGCGCTCCGACGGCACCATCAACTACCCATGGATCGGTGACCTCCGGGTGGTGGGCAAGACCGCCGCCGAGATTGACGTGGAGCTCACGCGCATTCTGGGGAAGGACTACCTTGTCGATCCTCAGGTGAGCGTGGATGTTCGCGAGTACCAGAGTCAGTGGGTGACAATCATTGGAGAAGTCCGCACACCCGGGAAATACGTCCTGAAGAGGAACATGAGGGTGATCGACGTGCTGGCGGAGGCGGGTGGCGCGACCAAGGAGGCCGGAGAGCAGATCCTGATCACCCGCCAGAGCTCCGAAGGTGCACCCCGGCAGATCGCTTTGGATCGCAACCGGCTCATGAGCCAGGATAACCAGGAAACAAACATTCCGCTGCAGCACGGCGACATTCTTGCGATCGGAGAGAGAGAGCTCTTCTACATTCGCGGTGAAGTGGCACGCCCCGGCCCCTACCAGTTCGAGAGCGGAATGACCGTCCTCAGGGCAATCAGCTACGGGGGCGGATTCAGCCAGTTCGCAAACAGGAAACAGGTGGACATCCTGCGATCCGGGACGAAAGGTGTACAGGAGAAGATCACAGTGAACGTGAAGGCCATCGAGGACGGGAAGAAAGAGGACCTCCCCGTGCGCCCGGGCGATACCATTATCGTTCCCCGCCGCATTTTCTGATGCGGGTGACCCCACAAAAGCCTTGCAAACCGTGGCTTTGGTGATAGGATTACGCCATGCCTGAAATGCTACCCTCCGCGGACGAGAAGCGAGACGTGCATCTTCTCGACTACTGGCGCTCCATCTGGCGCGGCCGTTGGACCATCCTGAGCATTTTCGTGGTCGTGTTCACTCTGGTTGTGATCGGCACCTTCACCCAGAAGCCGGTGTACCGTGCGAAGGCGACTGTGGAGATCACACCGCAATCGCGCAAGGTTTCTCCGATGGCGGATGTCGCGGAGCTCGGAGCAACCCAGTACGGTTGGTTCGCCGAAGAGCGCTACTTCAACACCCAGTACGAGATCATCAAAAGCCGCGACGTTGCGAAACGGGTCTTCGACAGCCTCGACCTCTACAACCACCCACAGTTCAAGAAGAGCGACGATCCGATTGGGACCCTCTCGGAGATGATTGCAGTGGAGCCGATGAAGGACACCGGAATCGTCGAGATCATCTTGGAGGGACAGAACCCGGAGGAAGCCGCTTCGTGGGTCAATACCGTCGCCGAGGCGTACGTGGATCGCAACATTGACCAGGCGGTCGAAGCGACCTCGAGGGCCGTCAAGGCGCTCCTGAGTGAGATCGCGCCGCTCCGGGAGAAGCTGGAAGACACTCAGCGGGACACGTTCGAGTTCGCTGAAAGGGCCAATCTCTATGTTCCGGAGAACCAGCAGAAGATCACCAACGAACGGTTGTCGACATTGCAGGGAGAGCTGACGGAGACGCAGGTCAAGAAGGCTGAGCTCGAAGGGTTGCTGAAGCAGGTCGAAGCGGTCCGGCAAAACCATGGGTCGTTCGAGAGCATCCAGCAGATCAGCAGCGATCCGGTCGTCCAGGAGATGTACCATGTGAAGGTCGGCTTGGAGCGTGAATTCGAACGCCTCCTTGTCACCTATAAGGACAAGCACCTCCTCGTTCTCGAGAAGCAGAAGGAAATCGAGGGAATCAACCAGAAGATTGCTTCGGAGGTGGAGCGCCTCATCAGCGGGCTCAGGTCGCAAAAGGATCTTTTGACGGACCGCGAAACCAAGATGATCAAGGCGATCGACGAGACGCGGGCCGAGAGCCTGCAGGTCAACCGAAAGGCTTCAAGCTACGAAATGGTCAAAGGCGAGGCGACCGAGGCCAAGCGCATCTACGATCTGATCAGCACCCGAGTGAAGGAGATCAACCTCAGCTCGAGCCTTCTGAACAACAATCTGCGCATTCTGGACAAGGCCCCCGTCCCCAGGGTGCCGGTGCGGCCGCGGACGGCTCTCAACCTGTTCATCGGCCTCTTGCTCGGCCTCATTCTGGGCGTCGGGGCGGTCTTCTTCATGGATTATATGGACAACACCATCCGGTCCTCCGAGGACGTGGAACAGTACCTCAAGCTGAATCTCCTGGCGATTGTTCCCAAGCATGCCGAGGGGACGCAGTCCGCAGTGAAGGAAGCCTATCAGACTCTGCGGACCAGCCTGCTGTTCTCCCGGAAGAGCCGCTCCGCGAATTTGGTTCTGGTCACCAGCGCCGGCCCCCAGGAGGGCAAGAGCATCACGACTTTGAACGTCGCCCGGACGCTGGCCACGGCCGGGGAGAGGGTGATCATCATTGACTGCGACCTGCGCCGGCCGGCCATCCACCAGCGCCTGAATCTCAGCCGCGACGGCGGGATCACGAACTACATCCTGTCGTCCGGCGACGACTGGAGGAATTACGTCAAGGATACGGACCAGAAGAACCTCTACGCTGTGACCTGCGGCCCCATCCCGCCCAATCCCGCGGACGTCTTCGGGCACGAGCGCTTCCTTGCCCTCCTGAAAGAGTTGCGCGCGAGCTTCGACTGGGTGTTCATCGACTCGCCACCGGTTGTCTCCCTGGCGGATTCCATGATCCTCGCCTCGCTGGTCGACATGGTGGTGTTCGTCGTCAGGCACAACGAGAACGACAAAGAGCTGATCCGGCGGTGCGTGATGAACGTCCGCAGAATCAATCCGAATGTAATCGGCGCCGTTCTTAACAACGTCGACCTGGACCGCTCGCACTACAAGGACTACTACTACGTCGGCTATTACTACTACGGGGAGTCGGCCGGCAAGAAGGGGCGCCGCCGCAAGGGCAGCGCGGCGATTGCGGCCGTGTCCGATGCCGAGGTCGAGACCAAGCGCTCAGTCGGGTAGGCGGAGCGTCCCATTTTGATGACCCTGGACGCCCCCCCCGAACCGTGCGGGAGCGACGAGGAGCGGGTCGAGCACGATCGGCTGCAACGGCTCGACGAAACCTACAGCTCCAGTCCCTACTATCAAAGAATCTGGTTGACGGAAAGCTTGGCGTCCCGGCTGATGGCCGAGCGGAAGTGGGCCCTGATCGCGTCCGTGCTCCTGGAGGAGGGTCTGGACGTCAGGTCGGCGCGGATCCTGGATCTCGGAATCGGTTCGGGCAGGGACAGCGCCGGGTTCAAGGTTCTGGATGCACGGCCCGATCGGTTCGTGGGACTCGATTTTCTCGAGTTGCGCGCCCGCAAGGCTCACCAGTTAAATCCCTGGATGAGTACCATCGTCGGGGATGCGGGCAACCTTCCCTTTCCCGGAAATCGCTTCGACCTGGTGTACCAGTCCACGATGCTGTCGTCGGTCCTGCAGGCGGGAAGGCGCGAGAGGATTCTCCGGGAAATCGGGCGCGTTCTGGTCCCCGGTGGGCTCTTTCTCTCCTACGACACGCGCTATCGGAACCCGTGGAACCCGCACACGCGCCCGCTGCGAGCCGCTGGATTCAGGCACGCCTTCCCCGGCTGGCACATCAAGGCGTGGAGCACCACGGCCATACCGCAGCTGCAGCGCGCCCTGGCGCCGATATCTCCTTGGGCGTGCCGACTCCTGGAAGGCGTTCCGTTCCTGCGCTCCCATCTCCTGGTCGCTGTGAGAAAAGCGTAGGCTGGCCCTCCTGATCGCGTCCCACATCGCGCCGGTGTGATGGAGCACACACCAGGAATAGACGACGTCGAAGCGCCCGAAGTCCTTTGGAGTCATCGCGAGGACGCTCTTCTGATGGCACTCCCACTTCCGGCCCGGGGCGTAGGCGCGCAGTGTGGCCTGCGTGGTCTCAACCGATTCGGCATCGATGTCCGTCGCCCCCCACGTGGGCGCATCCGAGGCGGAGTGCGGCCATCGAATGAAGTCCCGATCCCGATCCGATGTCGAGAAGGCGCTTTTCTGCGAGACCGACCGACCCGAGAACGGACCATCCCCCGTTCGGCCTGCGCGGTCTTCCCGCTGTCGATGTGATTCGCGTCATTTGCGCCAATTCCTGCCGAACCGAAAATGGCTCGAGACGTCGCGAGGATCTTCACTCCCGTGACGGCCCGCCGGGAGAGTCTCTCCTGCGGCCTGAATCATCACCGGCCCGACTACGTGTTCAAGGACTTGCCGCCTCGATGGACCCTGCGAAGTCGCCGCTTGAAGTGCTGGATCGTGTTCAGGAGGCCCTTCCGGAGGGGGACCACCGGTCTCCATCCCAGGAATTGCTTCGCCAGGGAGATGTCGGGCTGGCGCACCCTGGGATCGTCGGTGGGCAAGGGTCGGTGGACAACGCGGCTCCTCGCGCCGGTCAGCCGGATGATCGTCCGGGCCATCTCCATGAGAGACAGTTCGTCAGGGTTGCCGAGGTTCATCGGGCCGTGGTGCGGGGACAGCAGAAGCCGGTAGATGCCTTCGACCAGGTCGTCGATGTAGCAGAAGGATCGTGTCTGGGATCCGTCGCCGAAGACGGTGAGAGGCCGGCCGCTAAGGGACTGGGTCATGAAGGCCGGAATGGCGCGCCCGTCATTGAGGCGCATCCTGGGTCCATAGGTGTTGAAGATACGCGCGATCTTCGTGTCGATCCCGTGCGTGCTGTGGTAAGCGACGGTCAGCGCCTCCGCGAACCGCTTCGCCTCGTCATAGACCCCACGAGGCCCGACCGGGTTGACGTTTCCCCAATAGGTCTCCTTCTGGGGATGCTCGAGAGGATCGCCGTAGACCTCGGACGTGGAGGCCAGAAGGAAGGTGGCCTTCTTCGCCTTGGCCAACCCGAGAGCCTTGTGGGTGCCGAGCGAGCCGACCTTCAGCGTCTGGATGGGATGTTCCAGGTAGTCCCTCGGGCTGGCCGGGCTCGCGAAGTGAAGAATGTAGTCTACCGGGCCTTCGATGTAGATATAGTTGGTGATGTCGAGCTCGATGAAGCTGAACGAGCGGTTTCGAATGTGGGCAATGTTGTCCGTGCTGCCGGTGAGCAGGTTGTCGACGCAGACCACCTCGAACCCCTTGGTCAGGAAATAGTCGCAGAGATGTGAGCCGAGGAAGCCGGCACCCCCGGTGATCAGCACGCGGGGGGGACGGCGCGCAACGGATCGGCCGGCACGGCGGGGTGCGCGTGGTTTCATGAAGCCCGAGACAACCTCCGAATTGAACGCACGGACTATACCATCAGTGGCGCCCGGTCCGGCACCCGGCCTCGATTCCGTGAATCGGCGGTCTGCGGGGGCCTCGTGGACCGCACACCTGCTGGTTTTCGGCCTCGCCCTTCTTGTCCGATTGGTGTTCCAAGCGGAAATCGCGGGGTTTCACACCCCTCCCCGCGATGATGCCGCGCTCTATGACAGTATCGCCGTCAGCCTGGTGCTCGGGGGCGACTACGTCGATGGGGAGGGGTTTCGATCGAGACGCGCCCCCGCCTTCCCCATCCTTCTGACGGGAGTGTATGGCGTCTGGGGGCACAGCTGGGCCGCCGCCCGTGTGGTGCAGGCGGTCCTCGGGGCCGCCGCGTGCTCGATCCTGCTCGCGCTCGGCGTCTCGTACCTTTCTACCGCGACAGGCCTCTTGGCAGCCCTTGCGTGTGCGCTTTTCCCCTACACCATCTTCTGGTCCGGCTCCCTCATATCGGAGCCTCTGTGCACGCTGCTCACGGTGGCCTCGATCGGCGCTCTGCTCAGGAGCCAGGGCGGCCTGCGCTGGACCGTTGCCTGGTCCGCTCTGGCGGCCCTAACGGCGCTGACGCGGCCCAACATGGGTCTGGTGTTCCTGCTGGGATTGGCCTGGATTCTGGCTCGTGGGGGAAGGCGGGCGATGCAGCGGGCCCTGGCGGCGATCTTCACCTTCGTCCTGGTCCTCATCCCCTGGACCATCCGGAACTATTCGGTCCACGGCCGGTTCGTCCCCATCACCACGATGGGCGGCGTCGTCCTGTGGCAGGGGAACAATCCTGTCGTCGCGTCCACGCCGGACCTTCGGGGGCGGTCCCTGCCGGGCGAGCTCACGAGGGCGGATCCGGCCGCCGCCCTTGGTGAAGCCGAGTCGGATCGACAGTTCTTCCTCAAGGCGCTCGGGTTCATGCGCGAGCGGGCGGCCGACATGCCCGGCCTGATCGCCTGGAAACTCGTCAGGTTGTGGAACCCGTTCCCGAACCTGGAGAGCGCCTGGCAGATGAGGATCGCGACCGTCACCCTGCTTCCCGTCTTCGGCCTCTTCGGGATTGGCCTCGTGATGGCATGGCGGAACCAAGACCGTCGCGTCCTGCCGTTTCTGATCCCGATCCTGGCGGTGACGCTCACGGGCGCCATTTACTGGGCCGATGCGCGCATCAGGGCTCCTGCGGATCCGCTCATCCTTCTGGTGGCCGCCTATGGATTCGAATCGCTGCTCCTCCGGGTGAGAGCTTCACATCGTGCAGGGCGCCCGTTGCTATAATCCCACGCGAGGAGGCCAGATGGGGGATCGTCGTGACATTCTGCCCGTGAGAGAACGACTCTCCTTGTGGCTCGGGGCGGTCCTGGCGAGCGGCCTCATCCGCGCTCTCCGGCGATTCCTGCGCGTCTCGTACGTCAATGACCAGGTGGTGCGCGCGCTTCACAGGGAGGGCCGGCCGTACGTGCATGCCTTCTACCACGACCAGCTCCTCATGATGACCTATTCCTACCTGGGCCAGGAGCGCGGCCGGCGGCTGGCCGTCCTGAGCAGCCGCCACAGGGACGGCGAGTACGTCTCGCGCACGCTGGAGAGATTCGGGCACCTGATGGTGCGCGGCTCGACGGGACGCGGTGGCGCGGCGGGGCTGAAGGAGATGATCCGTCACCTGCGGGCCGGACGGGACGCGGCCTTCGCGACCGACGGTCCCCGGGGTCCCCGGCACCAGGTCCAGATTGGCGTCATCGAGGCGGCGCGTCTCGGGAAGGCACCGGTCGTGCCGGTCGCGTTCGCCTCCTCAAAAAAAAAACCCTTCGATCCTGGGATGCCTTCCAGATCCCGCTGCCTCCGGCCCGCGCGGTGTTCCTCTACGGTGAGCCGATCAGCGTCCGTTTCGACGCCGACCGGCAGGCCATGGAAGAGAAGCGCCGGGAGCTGCAGTCGGCCCTCGACCGCTTGACGGCCGAGGCGGAATCCCTGGCGCAGGCGGGTGACCGCGCGGGCGTCGCTCCGGGTGGGTTGCGGTGAGGCGCGGCCCTGCCCGCGTCCTGATCGTCGCCGGGGAGGCCTCCGGGGACCTTTACGGCAGCCTGTTGATGCGCGCCATGGGGGGGGCGGGGCAGGCGGTGGAGTTCGCCGGAATCGGCGGTCCGTCCATGCGCTCGACGGGTCTCCAATCGCTGGGCGATGCGGGTGCTTTGGGCGTGACCGGTTTCCTCGAGGTGCTCGGAAGCGCCCGGGCGATCTGGGGAGCCTACCGGGGAGCCGGCCGGATGCTCTCGGCGCCAGACTCCCGACCGGACCTGGCGCTGCTCATCGATTATCCCGACTTCAACCTGCGACTGGCGAGGAAGGCGCGCGGGGCCGGCGTCCCGGTCCTGTACTTCGTCAGCCCGCAGGTCTGGGCCTGGCGCAAGGGCCGGATCGGGCAGATCGCCGGAACGGTGGACCGGATGCTGGTCATCCTCCCGTTCGAGGAGGAATTCTACCGCCGGGCCGGCGTTCCGGTTGAGTTCGTCGGCCACCCGTTGCTCGATCTGGTGCGGGTCGATCGCACCCGGGACCAGGCGCTGAGACCTCTCGGGCTCGATCCGAGCCGCCCGGTCGTCGCCATGCTTCCGGGAAGCCGCGCCAACGAGCTTCAGGCGCACCTGCCCGCCATGCTCGAAGCGGCGGTTCTCCTCAGGGACGAGTTCCGGGACCTCCAGTTCGTGATCCCCGTCGCCCCGACCCTGGATGGCGGGGCCATCCGGGCACGGGTCGCGTCCGCCTTCTCCCGTGGATCGGGCGGAGGCCGCAGCGGGGAGGGTGAGAGCTGGGCCCTGATTGGAGAGAATCGCTACAACGTCATCGCGGCCTCCGACGCCGCTGTGGTGGCCTCCGGAACGGCCACGCTCGAGACCGCCCTTCTGGGTGTGCCCCTGGTGGTCGTGTACAGGATGAACGCGCTCACCTACGCGCTGGCGCGGATGCTGTCGGATGTGCCCCACATCGGCATGCCCAACCTGATCGCGGGGGAGAGGGTGGCCCCCGAGCTCGTGCAGTCGGCGTGCACGGGGGCACGAATTGCCGGAGAGCTGCGCCGCATCCTGACCGACCCGCGGGCCGCCGAGGCGATGAGGCGCGGTCTCGCGGGGGTGCGCTCGCGCCTCGGCCGGCCGGGGGCCATTTCCCGGGTCGCCGCGGCGGCGTGGGATATGATCCACGCGGGTGAGAGAGCGCGTGCCCCGGGAGCGGCGGCGCGGGTCGAGGACGCGGCGGGACGCCGGTGAGCGAGCCGACGAGACCGATCAGGAGCATGACCGGCTTCGGCCAGGGCGCGGCCGAGAGGGACGGCGTGCGGGTGGACGTCGAGCTGAAGGGGGTCAACCATCGCTTCCTCGATGTGAAAATGAAGCTTCCGGCGGAGGCCGGCCTGCTGGAACCGGCCCTGCGCTCGGCGGTCCAGGAGCGCGTGTCGCGGGGGCGGATCGACGTGAACGTCGCGATGGTCTCGACGCGTCCCTCCGCCTACCGGGTCAACTTGAACCGTGAGCTGGTGGCCGGCTTCCTGGAGGCGGCGGCCGATCTCAAGAAAGAGTTCCGGCTGAAAGGATCGGTCGGGCTCGAAGCCCTCCTGGCGCTGCCTGGAGCGATCGCGATCCAGGCCGAGCGGGCCGGCGCGGACGTCGCCGCGGCCTCGCTCGTGCCGGAGGCGCTGCGTCAGGCCCTCGCGCGGTACGACACGATGCGGGCGGAGGAGGGCCGCCGGCTGGCTGCGGACCTCCGCGACCACCTGGCCGCCATCCGGGAATCGGCGCGGCGCATCCTCGCCGAGGCGCGTGGACTGCCCGAGGCCTACGCCCGCCGCCTGAAGGAGCGCCTGGCGCTGCTCCTCGAGGGGGAGCGGTCGCCGGATGAATCGCGCCTGGCGCAGGAGGTGGCCCTCCTGGCCGGGCGCGTGGACATCACCGAAGAGCTGGTCCGGCTGCAAGGCTACCTGGACCAGGCCGACGCGACGCTCGACCGGCCCGGGGGACCCGTCGGGAAGACGCTGGATTTCATCATGCAGGAGATGAACCGCGAGGCGAACACCATCTCATCGAAGGCGGAGGCGCTGCCCATCTGTCAGGAGGCTCTTCGCATCAAGGCCGAGGTGGAGAAGATCCGGGAGCAGGTGCAGAACCTGGAGTAAGAGTGAGCGGGTGGACTGGCCGAGGAGAATTCTGACATGAAGCCGGCGGGGAAGAGCCGCGACCGCGGAGTCGGCCAGAAGGGGGGCGCGCGGGGGAGCGTCTTCGTGATCTCCGCCCCTTCGGGCGCCGGAAAGACGACGCTCTGCAAGCGACTTCTGGATGAGGACCGGGACATCGCCTTCTCCGTGTCGACGACGACGCGTCCGCCCCGCGACGGGGAGAAGGACGGGATCGACTACCACTTCGTGGGCCGCCCGGAGTTCGAGCGCCGCCGCGAGCAGGGGGAATTCGTCGAGTGGGCCGTGGTGGGGGGGCACCTCTACGGCACGTCCGCGCGGTCTGTGCAGGAGGCGGCGGAGCGCGGCCAGGACATCCTCCTCGATGTCGACACGCAGGGAGCGATGAGCATCAGACGGCTCATCCCCGAGGCCGTCCTGATCTTCGTCCTGCCGCCCGGCAGGGCGGCCCTGAGGGTCCGCCTGGAGAAGCGCGGAACCGACGCTCCCGAGGAGGTCGCGCGACGGCTCGGCCTGGCCAGGGGGGAGGTCGAGAAATGTCCGGCCTATGACTTCGTCATCGTGAATGACGACCTGGAGGAGGCCTACCGTCTGCTGCGGGCCGTCGTCACGGCCACCCGCTGCAGCCAGAAACGCCAGGCGGCGCGCGTCGAGGCCATCCTCCGGGAGTTCTCCGCCGAAGGTTAGGAGCGGGCCGGCTTTTCGACTAGAATAGGCCCCCTTGTCCAATCCGGGGCCCTCTGGGGAGGTTCGATGATTTCGACCGCATCCATCGGCAACAAGTTCGAGTTCATCAGTGTCGCAGGCGAGCGCTGCCGGCAGTTGCAGCGAGGCGCCCGGCCACGCATCGAGACCAACGCCTTCAAGGCGGTGACGGTCGCGATGCAGGAGGTGATCGCCGGCGTGATCCCGTACAGTTACGGCCCGTTCCCGGAAGAGTATCCCGTCGAGGAGGTGGCCGAAGTCACCACCGAGGCCTATCCGGGCGACGGAGCAGTCCTGGACGACCATGAGCCGGGGCGCTGACGCGTCCGGCGGACGCATCGGGCGCAGGAGAAGCGGGGCCTCCGGGGGGAGGCCCCGCGCCGCATTGACCGGCCCCCGGGAGATCCTGCCGGCCGGTGGTCGCCCCCGCATCGCCCTCGGGGTGAGCGGCGGCATCGCGGCCTACAAGTCCGCCGAGATCGTGCGCGGCCTCGTGAAGGCGGGGGCGGAGGTGCACGTCATCATGACCGCCGGCGGCCGGCAGTTCATCACCCCTCTGACGCTGCAGACGCTGAGCGGGCAGGACGTGATGAGCGACCAGTGGGACCTGTCCCGGGGACCCGACATCCAGCACATCTCTCTGACGAGGGGGCTGGACCTCCTGCTGGTCGCACCGGCGACGGCCGACATCCTCGCGAAGTTCGCGCACGGCATCGCGGACGATTTCCTGAGCACGTTCTACCTGGCCGTGAGCGCACCCGTCCTCGTCGCCCCGGCCATGAATGTCTGGATGTGGGAGCATCCGGCGACGCAGGCCAATCTCGCCGTCCTGAAGGCGCGCGGTGTCCGCGTGCTCGAGCCGCAGGAGGGAATGCTGGCCTGCGGCGACGAGGGGATCGGACGGATGGCGGACACCGAGACCATCGTCGCGGCCGCCATCGGGACGGGTAAAAAAAAACTCCGGGGTCGCTTGAAGGACGCCGTATCCTCGTGACCGCCGGGCCCACCCGGGAACCGTTCGATCCGGCCCGCTTCATCAGCAATCCGTCCACCGGCAAGATGGGATTCGCGCTGGCCGCCGAAGCGTTGCGGCGCGGCGCGGACGTGACCCTGATCTGCGGGCCGACCCACCTGGAGGCGCCTGCCGGGGTCAACCTGGTGTGCGTTGCCACGGCGGACGAGATGTTCCGGGCCGCGCTCAACCAGGCCCAGGGGGCGGACCTGGTGCTGAAGGCCGCCGCGGTCGCCGATTACCGCCCCGAGGTGCGCGCCCCCGGCAAGGTCAAGAAGGACGTGCTGCGCCGCAAGGCGCGAAGGGAGAGCGTCGCGGACCGGGCCATCCTCCTGCGCCTCCTGCCGACGCCGGACATCCTGGAAGAGCTGGGGCGGCGCAAGAAGCCGGGCCAGGTCCTGGTCGGATTCGCCGCCGAGACCGGCGATCTCGAGTCGAACGCCCTGAAGAAGCTCCGCCGGAAGAACCTGGATCTGATCGTGGCGAACCGGATCGGGAAGGAGGGGGAGGGGTTCGAGGCGGACACCAACCGCGCCCTGGTGATCGATCGGCAGGGAAGGACCATCGAGCTGCCGCTGATGCCGAAGGAGGCGATGGCGGCGGCGCTTCTCGATCTGGTCGAGCCGCTCCTGCCGGACCGGGCAGGTCGCTCCGGCGCCCCGGGGAGGACGGCCTCGTGAGGCGCGCGCGGCAGGCGTTGCGGACGCGATTGGAATGGCTCCGTCTCCTCGGAGTGGATGCCTTGCCGGAGAGGGCGGGCGCGACGGGCTCGCGCCGCGCGGCCCCGTCCCCCGATCGGCGCGCCGACGACGGCACGGCGGGGGGACTGGCGCGGGCCGCGGTGCAGGCGGGGCTCTTCGGCGGCCTGCCTGGTGAGGCCGGCGTCCCGGCCGCGAAGCCGCGGCGAGGTGTGCGCGGCGGAGAGCCGGCCGTCTCTCCTCTGGCTTCGACCCGATCGCCCGCGGCCCCCGACCCCGCGGCGGCGCTGCGCCTGATCCGGGACGACCTGGGCGACTGCACGCGCTGCGGATTGAGTCTCAAGCGGACCCAGATCGTCTTCGGCGTCGGCAGCCCGAGCGCCAGGCTGATGTTCATCGGAGAGGGCCCCGGGGCGGACGAGGACCTGAAGGGGGAGCCGTTCGTCGGGCGCGCCGGGCAGCTGCTCACGCGCATCATCGAGTCGATGGGGCTGAAGCGGGAGGAGGTCTATATCGCCAACGTGGTGAAGTGCCGTCCGCCGGAGAACCGTACGCCGCTCCCCGATGAGATCGCCACGTGCTCCCCCTTCCTGTTCCAGCAGGTCCAGGCGATACGCCCGCGCGTCATCGTCTGCCTGGGGACGCCCGCGACGCAGACGGTGCTCGGCACGCGGGACACGATCACGCGCCTGCGCGGCGTCTTTCGCGACCTCGACGGCATCCGCGTCATGCCGACGTTCCACCCCGCCTACCTGCTGCGCAACCCGGCCGCCAAGCGGGAGGTGTGGGACGACATGAAGAAGGTGATGGCCGAGCTGAAAGAGGCCGGATGAGCCTCCTTGTGGCCTCGGTCGCCGTGCCGCGACCGTTGCGCCGCCTGTTCTCGTATGCGATTCCCCCCGCCCTCGCCCCGCGCTGCCGCCGCGGCGTGCGGGTCGTCGTGCCGTTCGGCCGCCGCAAGCTGACCGGCTATCTCCTGGAGGTCCTCGCCGGGGATGGCCCGCAGGGTTTCGCGGGCGCCCTGAAGCCGATCGAGCAGGTGCTCGACCCCGAGCCGGTCCTGGACGACGCGGTTCTCGGGCTGGCCCGCTTCGCCGCCGACTACTATCTGGCCTCGCTCGGGGAGATGATCCGCTGCGCCCTGCCCGGAATGCAGGCGGTGGTCCGGCAGGTGGCGTCGATCACCCGGGAAGGCCGCGCCGCACTCGAGGCGGGGGGAGGCGTCCTGCGCGACGCCTCGCTTCCGGCCATCGCCTCCGACCCGGCGGCGCGCGAGATTCTCGGGGTGGTGGCGGAGTTCACCTCCGATCGCGGGGCGGCGATCCGACTCGAGGACCTGAAGCGACGGGTGGGCCCGCGCTTCAAGGCGCGCGACCTGGCGCGCCTGCGGCGGGCGGGCCTGATCGAGGTGACCGAGATCGCCGCGTCCGCCGGGCCGCGACCGCTCCTCGAGGAGCACGCTATCCTGAAGACCGCGGAAGGCGCTCGGGGCGGGCGGCAGCGGCTGGTGCTCGACGCCCTGACCGAGGCCGGCGGGCGGCTCGAAGTGTCGGAGCTCCTGAGGCGATCGGGGGCCGCTCGCGGCACGCTGCGCTCTCTCGAGCGGCGGGGCCACCTGGCGCTCGAGACACGGGAGATCCCGCGACTTCCCGTGTCGCTCGAGATGCCGGTCCTGGACAGCCCGGAGGTGACGCCCACGACCGACCAGGTGAAGGCGATCCAGGCCATCCGGGACGCCTTCGCGGCCGGCACGTTCACGACCTGCCTCCTGCACGGGATCACCGGCAGCGGCAAGACGGAGGTCTATCTGCGGTCCATCGAGGCGGCGGTTCAGGCGGGGCGCCGGGCGCTCTACCTCGTCCCGGAAATCGGGCTGACCCCGCTCCTGGCCAGGCGCATGCGATCGCGCTTCGGGGAGGTCCTGGCGCTGCTTCATTCCGGACTGACGGACGGTGAGCGCTATGACGAGTGGAGGAGGATCCGCAGCGGCCGCGCCCTGGTGGTCCTCGGAGCGCGGTCGGCGGTGTTCGCGCCGGTTCCCGATCTGGGCCTCATCGTCGTGGACGAGGAGCACGACGCCTCCTACAAGCAGGACGAGCACCCGCGCTACAACGCCCGCGACCTGGCGATCATGCGCGGGAAGATGGCGGGAGCGGTCGTGGTGCTGGGTTCGGCGACGCCGTCCATGGAGAGCTACCTCCAGGCGCAGAGCGGCCGATACCGGCTGCTCCCCCTTCCGGAGCGCATCGGCCGTGCCGGCCTGCCGCCGGTGGCGCGGGTCGACATGCGGCAGGAATTCGAGGAGACCCGGCACGAGTCGGTCCTGTCAAGGCGTCTCCTCCAGGCGCTCGAGGAGCGGCTGAGGCGACGCGAGCAGAGCCTGGTGCTGCTCAATCGCCGTGGGTTCTCGACTTTCGCGCTCTGCCGCGCCTGCGGGGAGCAGATCCAGTGCCGTCACTGCAGCATCCCGATGACGCTGCACCTCCGGCAGAAGCGACTTCGCTGCCACTACTGCGACGTCAGCCGGGAGGTGCCGGCGTCCTGCCCGTCATGCGGGAGCGGCCATCTGCATTTTGGCGGCACCGGCACCGAGCGCCTGGAGGAGGTGCTCAAGGGGGCGCTTCCCGGAGCCCGGGTCGAGCGCCTGGACAGGGACACGGCGCGCGGCCGTGGATCGGTGGAGGCGCTCCTCACCCGGGTCGAGCGAGGGGAGATCGACATTCTCCTCGGCACGCAGATGATCGCCAAGGGGCACGACTTCCCCAACGTGACGCTGGTCGGCGTCCTGGCCGCCGACGCCCTCCTCGGCCTGCCCGACTTCCGCGCGGGGGAACGGGCCTTCCAGCTCCTGGCCCAGGTGGCAGGGCGCAGCGGACGCGGCGAGCGCGAGGGGGAAGTGATCGTCCAGGCCTATTACGCCGATCATCACGCCATTCGCTTCGCCTGCGAGCATGATTTCACCGGCTTCGCGACCCGGGAGCTGGCCTACCGGCGTGCCATGAACTACCCGCCGTACTCGACGCTCGCGAGCGTCATCGTCAGAAACCGATCGGAGGACCGGGCCCGCGCCCAGGCGGCCCAGGTCGGGCAGGTCTTGCGGAAACGGGCGGGGCGGCGGCTGCAGATCATGGGGCCGGCGCCCGCCCCGCTGGAGCGGCTGCGCGGCGAATACCGGGTCCAGCTCCTGGTGAAGGCGGGCAGCCGGAAGGAGATGCAGGCCGCCCTGGCGGAGACGCTCACGGAGCTCGAGCGGGATCCGGGCCGCGTGGAACGCGTGGCGATCGACGTCGACCCGATGTCGACTCTCTGATCGGCGCGCGGGCCCTACTTGAGATACTCGAGCCCCGGCTTCCCCTCGGCGGGCACGACCTCGCCGATGATCGCGGCCACCTGGTTGCCGCGCTCGCGCAGGCGGGCGACGAGCTTCGGCGCCTGTTCGGCGGGCAGCGTGATGAGCAGCCCTCCGGAGGTCTGCGGGTCGACGACAAGCCACTTGTCTTCTTCGGTGAAGCGCCCCGAAAAAGTCAGGGAGCCCTGCACCACCTCCAGGTTGGAAGCGGTCACCGAAGTGGCGACGCCCTGGGCGATGAGCTCGAGGCTCTCGGGGTATTTCGGAACATCGTTGAAGCGGATCCGCATGCGGACATTGCTCCCCTTGGCCATGCCGAGGGCGTGGCCGCTCAGGCCGAAGCCGGTGATGTCGGTGCAGCCGTGGGAATCGAACTCGAGCATCGTCTCGCAGGCGACGCGATTGAGCGTGGCCATCCAGTTCACCGCGCGCATGAGCAGGTCGTCATCGGCCAGCCCGCGGCGAAAGCCCGTGATGATGACGCCGGTGCCGACCGGCTTGGTGAGCACCAGGTGGTCCCCCGCCCGGGCGGCGGCGTTGGTCAGGATCCGTTTCGGATCGATGAGGCCGGTGACCGACAGTCCATACTTCAGCTCGTCGTCCCTGACGGTGTGGCCACCCACCAATGTCGCGCCGGCCTCCTTGATCTTGCTGAAGCCCCCTTCGAGGATGCGGCGCAGGGAGTTCCGATCGATGTTCTTCGCGGGGAAATTGCACAGGTTCATCGCCGTGAGCGGGCGCCCGCCCATGGCGTACACGTCGGAAATGGAATTCGCCGCCGCCACCTGACCGTAAAGGAAAGGGTCGTCCACCACGGGGGTGATGTAATCGACCGTCTGCACCAGGGCCAGGTCGTCGGTCAGGCGATACACGCCCGCGTCGTCGCCGGTCTCGAAGCCGACGAGCAGGTTCGGATCGGTCTTGGCCGCCCCGGCGAATTCCTTGACGATTTCGCTCAAGTCCACCGGACTGAGCTTGGCCGCTCAGCCGCCGGAACGGGCGTGGCTCGTGAGTTTCGCCGCAGTCGGTTCGTCCATCGCGTCTCCCGATCGTGGTGAAAAAGGAAGGGGCATGCTAGCGCCCCGCCTCGGGGCTTGTCAAATCCGCCTTATAATGCCGCCGCCATGGAACCACCGCGCGTCTGCGAGAACATCCTCGAGACCATCGGCAACACGCCTCTGGTGCGCATTCGTCGCATGAACCCCGAGCCGAACGCGGTCATCCTCGCCAAGCTGGAGGGGTTCAATCCGATGGGGAGCGTGAAGGAGAGAATCGCCCTGCGCATCGTCGAAGAGGCCGAGAGGCGGGGCGATCTGAAAGCGGGGATGACCCTGCTGGAGTCGTCCAGCGGCAACACCGGCATCGGCCTCGCGATGGTCGGCGCCGTCAAGGGATACCCCGTGATGATCACCATGGCCCAGAAAGTCTCGGTCGAGAGGCGGCAGATCCTCCTGGCCCTGGGTGCCGAGATCGTGTTCACCTCGAAGGACGGCGGTTCCGACGAGGCCTGGGACCTGGCCGATCGGCTGCACGCCGGGCATCCCGACCGGTATTTTCGCGTCGGCCAGTACGTCAACCCGGACAACGCCCGGGCGCACTACGAGGGGACCGCGGAGGAGATCTGGCGGCAGAGCGGAGGGCGCGTCGACTGGCTGGTGCTCACGCTCGGCACGTGCGGCACCCTGGTCGGGATGGCCCGGCGCCTCAAGGAGCGCAACGCGCGCCTCAAGGTGGTCTCGGTCGAGCCCCAGGAACGTCACACCCAGCAGGGGCTTCGAAACATGACGGAATCGCGGGTGCCGGAGATCATGGACTGGAGCCTGGTGGACGAGCGGCTCACCGTCGCCGATGAGGACGCCTACCGGGCCGCCCGCGACCTGGCCCGGCTGGAGGGGATCTTCGCGGGGATCTCGTCCGGCACGGCGATGCATGCGGCCCTCCTGATCGCCCGGCGGATCCGGAGCGGCCAGATCGTCACGCTCCTGCCGGACCGCGGCGAGAAGTACCTGAGCACGTCGCTGTACCCGAAGGGCCCCGATCCCTCCTGAGGAGGGCCCTCCGCCGCCACTCGCTGGAGAGCTCCTTGCCCTCGCGCTGCCTGGTCATCCAGGTCCTCGCCTGCGACACCACCGACGCCATGCGGCGCGCCTATCTGGCGGCGGATCCGCGGGCCGACGTCGTCGAGCTCCGCCTGGATCTCGTCCGGGACCTCGACCTCGATCGGCTGCTCGCCCTCCAGGGCAAGCCGAAGCTCGCCACGGTCCGCAGCCGCCAGCAGGGAGGCGGGGCGCGTCCCTCGGAGCGTGAGCCCCTGCTGCGGAGGGCGCTCCAGGCCGGGGTCGAGTACATCGATCTGGAGTTCGGCGATCCGGACCAGGTGCTGATGAAGGGGCGCGGCCGGGCGCGACGGATCCTGTCCTACCACGACTTCAACGGAACTCCGGCCGACCTGCAGGCGCTGCACCGGGAGATGCGCCAGTCCGCGGGCGAGGCGCTCCTGAAGATCGTCACGTTCGCCGACGCCGCCAGCGACCTCCTCCGGATGAGGGACCTGTTGCGTTCGGCGACCCCGGGCACCCTGATCGCCTTCTGCATGGGCGGAAGGGGGATCCCCAGCCGCATCCTGGCCCCTCTGTGGGGATCGGCGGCGCTCTATGCCCCGGCGCGCGGGACCGCCGACAGCGCGCCGGGCCAGGTCCCGCTCGAGGACCTCTTCGACCTGTACCGCTTCGACCGCATCGGGCCCGGCACGCGCCTCCTGGGTGTTCTCGGCTTCCCCATCGGCCACTCGCTGTCGCCGCGCGTCCACAATGCGGCTCTCGGGGCCCTCGATCTGGACTACAGGTACCTGCCGCTCGAGGCCAGGACGATGGCGGAGTTCCTGCCGATTCTGAGCGAGATGCGGATCTGCGGGTTGAGCGTCACGCTGCCTCACAAGGAGGCGATTCTGCCCCACCTCGACGCCCTGGACGGGCCGGCCCGGCGGATCGGCGCGGTCAATACCGTCGTCAAGATCTGGAACCGCCTCGAAGGCTTCAACACCGATGTCGAGGCGGCCGTGGCGCCGCTTCGATCCCGCCTGACGCTCCAGGGACTGCGCGTGGCGGTGATGGGGGCCGGAGGCGCCGCGCGGGCGCTGGTCCATGGACTCGTGGCGGAGGGCGCGCGCGTGACCCTGTTCAACCGCACTCCCTCGCGGGCCCGCGATCTGGCCCGCGCGCTTCAGGTACGGCACCTGCCCTGGGCCCGCCTGCGCGGGTTCGATGCGGATCTCCTGATCAACGCCACGTCCGTCGGGCTGGCGCCGGAGATCGATCGCACGCCGATTCCCGGAACCTGGATCGCGGCTCCCGTGGTCTACGACATCATCTACAACCCTCCCGAGACCCGTCTCCTGAGGGAGGCGCGGGCCCGCGGCCTCGTAGTCATCGACGGGCTCGAGATGTTCGTCGCCCAGGCGGCCGCGCAGTTCGAGCTGTTCACGGGCAGGCGGGCGCCCCTCGAGGTGATGCGGCGCGCCGCGCTCGCCGGCCTGCCATCCCCGCCCTCGCGGCGCCGACGGCGCTGAGACCTTCCCTGTTGCGAGTTGCGGGCCGGAGCGGGGCGGCGCGGCGCGCCTCATGCTCGCTCGCGAAGGTCATCTTGATTCCAGGTGTCACGCATGGCGCGGCTCGAAATCGGCACGCCGCGCCGCCCCGCTCCGGCCCGCGACGCACCTCTTGGATTTTCTCCACGCATCGACCCGAGAGCGGCTCGGCTGTCGGCCGCAGCGAAACGGGGGAGCCATTCCGCGTGACGGAGCGAGGCATCCGTAACCACAGGTGGCGGGGCGCAGCGCGGGGCGGCGATTTCGAGGCAAGTCGCGGAGCCCGGGCGAGCTGGACGATCCCGTCGCCGAGCATGAGCCGCCCCGCGCTGCGCCCCGCCACCGGTGGCTAAGAAGGCCTTGCGCCGGTGCGCGATTGACACTCCCGGATGGCTGTACTAGAGTAGCCGGGCCGTTTTTCGGGAGAACCGCCTTGCACGCCCGGCCCATCGGCGAGGACGACTTTGTGGACCTCGCGCTCCGCGAGACGGCGCCGCCCCGTCACAACCCCCTGTTCCACCATACAAACCACTACTTTTGGTGGCGCTGACCGGAGAGCCGGCGGGGCCCTCGCTGTCCCGTCCTTTCCGGAAGGCGCCGGCCGCGCGGGAGTTCGTCCGTCCTGCGGCCGGGGTCGCTGGCACGGCGGGGACACCACTTCGGGAGGCGTGTCATGAAGAGGCTGACGATGATGCAGAGGATCGCGGGAGTCGGAGTCATCAGGCTGATCGTGGTCGCCGCCATGGCGGCCGGTTGCGGAGGTTGCATGTCCCTCGAGCGCAACCCGAACGTGGTCTCTCCGTACAGCGACAAGCTGAGCGCGTTCAATTACAAGGAAGACGGCAGCTTGGCGAGCCTGGTGGTCGGGGTGGAGGGCGCCCGCTTCATCCGGAAGGAAGCGTACTTTCCCCTCTTCGTGCAGGTCGGCAACAAGTCGAAGGTCACGTTCACCATCACGCGGGAGGCGTTCACGCTGGAGGATCCTCTCGGCCGGCAATACTCGATCGCCCCGGCGCGGGAGGTGGCCGAGAACTACGGGCGGCTCGATCTCGACCGCCGGCTGTTCGTGCAGAACCGCCAGTTCACGGCGACCGGGGTCGGCCTGATGACCCACATCCCGAGCGATTTCTATCCGTCCTCGGCCAGGCGGTCGCTCCTGATCGAGCAGTTGATTCTGCCTCCCCACGGCTTCATGGAGGACGTGATCTACTTCCCGATCCCGGAGTCCGGGCTGAACGGCGTGCCGCTGCGCCTGCTCTTCAAGGTGAAGGAGATCGACGAGCCGATCCAGGTGGTGTTCGAGGTGCCGCGCACGCTCGGGATCCTCGAGAAGGACAAGGACGACGAGGAGAAGCCGTGAAGGACGGGTTCAACATCCATCCGGGGGACCTCGCGGAGCTGGCGCGCCAGGGCAACGTCATTCCACTCTGCCGGGAGGTCGGCGCCGATCTGCTCACCCCCGTGGCGGCGTTCCTGCGCCTGGCGCGCGGCGCCCGCCAGCCGTTCCTGCTCGAATCGGTGGAGGGGGGGGAGGCGATCGCCCGCTACTCGTTCCTGGGGCGCGACCCCTCCGCCGTCGTGCGCGCCACGGTCGGGATGGACGGGGACGGCGGGCCGCCGCTTCTGGCGCTCCGGCGGGCGATGGCGCGGCATCGTCCGGTCCGCTTCCCGGACCTGCCGCGCTTCACCGGCGGTGCCGTCGGGTACCTGTCGTACGACGTGGCCCGCCTGGTGGAGCGCCTGCCGTGCGGGGTCGAGGACGACCTGCGGGTTCCAGACATCCTGTTCGGGATCTACGACACGGTGCTGGCCTTCGACCACCTGAGGCAGCGGATCCAGATTGTCTCCAACATCAAGACCGAGGAGAACGGGCGCCGGCTCGGGCCGGGTGCCCTTCTCGACAGGTACCGCGCGGCACGGCGCACGATCGAGGCGATCGAACGCCTCCTCCGCCGGCCCGCGCCGCCCGAGCAGCGCAGGATACGGAGCCGCGATCGCTGGAGGTCGAACGTGTCGCCGGCGCGGTACAAGGAAGGCGTCGATCGGGCGAAGGACTACATCCGCGCCGGCGACATCTTCCAGGTCGTGCTGTCGCAGCGCTTCGAGCGCCGGGCGGCCGCCTCTCCCTTCTCCATCTACCGGGCGTTGCGCCGCATCAACCCGTCGCCGTACATGTACTACCTGGACTTCGGCGAGGTCAGCCTGGCGGGGGCCTCCCCCGAGATGCTGGTCCGGGTCGAGGGGGACCGCATCCAGACGCGGCCGATCGCCGGCACGCGACCGCGCGGCCGCGACGACGAGGAGGACCGGCGGCAGGAGGAGGACCTTCTGGCAGACCCGAAGGAGAGGGCCGAGCACGTCATGCTGGTGGACCTGGGGCGGAACGACCTCGGGCGTGTCAGCCGTGCGGGGAGCATCGCAGTCACGCGTTTCATGGCGGTGGAGCGCTTCTCGCACGTCATGCACCTGGTCTCGGAGGTCTCCGGGAGGCTGCGCCCGGGGCAGGACGCCTTCGACGGGCTGATCGCCTGTTTCCCGGCCGGCACGGTGTCCGGCGCCCCCAAGGTGCGCGCCATGGAAATCATCGAGGAGCTCGAAACGACGCGTCGCGGGCCGTATGCGGGGGCGGTGGGGTACATCGACTACTCCGGGAACCTGGACTCCTGCATCACCATCCGGACCACGGTCATGGCCCGGGGCGTGGCTCACGTCCAGGCGGGGGCCGGCATCGTCGCCGACTCGAACCCGGCGTCGGAGCACCGCGAGTGCCTGAGCAAGGCCGGGGCGCTGATCGAGGCGATCGAGCGGGCGGAGGCGCAGGCGTGATCGTGGTCATCGACAACTACGACTCGTTCACCTACAACCTCGTCCAGTACCTCCAGGAGCTGGGGGCCGAGGTCGAGGTGTACCGGAACGATCGAATCACCCTGGACGGAGTCGCCGCCCGCGGGCCGCAGGCGATCGTCCTCTCGCCGGGCCCGAAGACGCCCGACGCGGCCGGCATCACGCTCGACACGGTGCGCGCCTTCTCCGGGCGCGTGCCGATCCTGGGAGTCTGCCTCGGTCACCAGGCAATCGGGCAGGCCTTCGGCGGCCGCGTGGTGCGCGCCCCCTCCCTGATGCACGGCAAGACTAGCCTCATCCGTCACGACGGGAAGACCCTCTTCACAGGGCTGCCGGACCCGTTCGAGGCCACGAGGTATCACTCCCTGGTCGTCGATCCGGACAGCGTCCCGGAGGTCCTGGAGGTCTCGGCGCGTACGGAGGAGGGGGTCGTCATGGGCTTGCGCCACCGGCGGCACCCCACGGAGGGGGTCCAGTTCCATCCGGAGTCGGTCCTGACGCTGCACGGCAAGGCGTTGCTGAAGAACTTCCTGGATCGGCCATGGGCGGCATGATGGACGGCGGTGACGCGGTGCAGGCGGTCCTGGCGCGCGTGGTGGAGGGGGGCGGCCTCTCGGACGACGAGGCGGTCGCCTCCTTCGAGGCGATCATGGACGGCCGGGTCGCGCCGGCGCGCCTCGCGGCCTTCCTCGTTGCGCTCCGCATGCGCGGCGAGACGGTCTCGGAGATCGCCGCATTCGCGCGGGTCATGCGGGCGCGGGCCACGCGGGTGCGCTGCGGCGCCCGGGTGATCCTGGACACCTGCGGGACGGGCGGGGACGGTGCAGGGACCTTCAACATCAGCACGCTGGCCGCCTTCGTCGTGGCGGCCGCGGGTGTCGTGGTCGCGAAGCACGGCAATCGCTCCGTGAGCAGCCGCTGCGGCAGCGCCGACCTGCTGGAAGGGCTGGGCATCAAGGTGGACGTGCCGGTGTCCGCCGTCGAGCGCTGCCTCGAGGAGGTCGGAATCGGCTTTCTCTACGCGCCGGCCCTGCACGAGGCGATGCGCCACGCGGCTCCGGTGCGCCGCGAGATGGGCGTGCGCACGGTGTTCAATCTCCTGGGGCCCCTGATCAATCCGGCCGGGGCGAGGCACCAGCTGCTGGGCGTGTTCGATCCCGCGCGGCTGGGTCAGGTGGCCGAGGTCCTGAGGGAGCTCGGATCGGAACGCGCGCTGGTCGTGCACGGCGGCGGCCTGGACGAGATCACGCTGCACGCGACCACCCGGTTCGCGGAGCTGCGAGACGGCCGCGTGGTTCTCGGAAGCCTCGAGCCGGAGGACGCGGGACTCGGCCGCGCCAGCCTGGAGGATCTGGGCGGGGGGGACGTGCGGCGCAATGTCTCGATCGCCCGGGGCGTCCTGGATGGCGAGCGCGGGCCGCGCCGCGACGTGGTCCTGATCAACGCCGCGGCGGCGCTCCTCGTGGCCGGCCGGGCCGGGGATCTGCGGGAGGGAGTCGCGCTGGCGGCCGGCGCAATCGATTCGGGCGGAGCGCGGCGCATCGTCGAGAACCTGCGCGCCATCTGCCGGCCGGAGGGATGACATGGACATTCTGGAGAAGATCGTGCAGGCCAAGCGCGCGCAGATCGCGCGCGACAAGGCCGAGTCACCGGTGCGGCGCATGATCGAGCTGGCCACGACGGCGCTGCCGCCGCGCGATCTCCCGCAGGCGCTGCGCCGCCCGGGGAGCGTCTCCATCATCGCGGAGATCAAGCGCGCCTCGCCGTCGAAGGGGGACATCAAGCCCGGCGCCGACGTGGCCAGGATCGCCGCAGTCTACGAGCAGGCCGGAGCGGCGGCTCTCTCGGTGCTCACCGAGGCGGGGTTCTTCCTCGGCGCGCCCGAGCACCTCGGCCAGGCGAAGCGGGCGGTCTCGGTGCCCATCCTGAGGAAGGATTTCATCCTTGAGGAGTACCAGGTCTACGAGAGCCGCGTGCTCGGAGCCGATTCGATCCTGCTGATCGCGCGCATCCTCACCTCCAGGGAGCTGGGGACCCTGATCGGCGTGGCGCGCTCGCTCCACATGGAGCCCCTGGTGGAGGTGCACTCGGAGGACGAGGCGGACCGGGCGCTCGGCGCGGGGGCGGCGCTCATCGGCGTGAACAACCGCGACCTGGCGACCATGACGGTCTCGATCGAAAACTCCCTGCGCATCGCTCCGCGCCTGCCCGATGGGATCCTGAGGGTCAGCGAGAGCGGGATCGAGTCGCCTCAGGACATCGAACGGTTGCGCGCCGCGGGGTATCACGCCGTCCTGGTCGGCGAGCGGCTGATGCGGGAGGCGGATCCGGGCGAGGCGCTGCGGACCCTGATCGGGGGGCCGCCGTGAGCATGCGCGTCAAGCTGTGCGGCATCACCCGGTTGGAGGACGCCCTGGTGGCGCTCGAGCTGGGAGTCGACGCCTTCGGCTTCAATTTCGTCGAAGGAAGTCCCCGGCGCATCACGGCCGACCGGGCGCGGGATATCTGCGCGGCCCTCCCGCCTTTCGTGACCCGCGTGGGCGTGTTCGCGGACGAGCTGCCGGCGGTCATGGAGGGGACCGCCCTGCTCGCGGGGCTCAACTGCCTGCAGCTGCATGGCGACGAGCCGCCTGAGGCGTGCCAGGGGATCGCCTTTCCGTGGTACAAGGCGCACCGGGTCGGCCCCGAGTTCAGGCCCGAGTCGGTGCGGCTCTATCGCTGCGGTGCCTCGCTTCTCGACGCCCACCAGCCCGGCAGACGGGGCGGGACCGGAATGACGTTCGACTGGAGCGTCGCGCGCCAGGTGTCGGCCTACGGTCGGGTGATCCTGGCGGGGGGGCTCACACCGGACAACGTGGCCGCCGCGATCGCCGCGGCCCGTCCGTACGCCGTGGATGTCAACAGCGGTGTCGAGAGCGCCCCCGGGCGCAAGGACCGCCGGCTCCTGGCCGAATTCATGAGCCGCGTGCACCGGGCGGCAGAGGCTGCGGAGAGCCGGGCATGAAGACCCCCGACGATCGAGGACGGTTCGGTCCCTACGGCGGGCGCTACGTTCCCGAGACGCTGATGAGCCCGCTTCTCGAGCTCGAGTCGGCCTGGAAGGCCGCACGAACCGACGCGGGCTTCCACAGGGAGCTCGATCACTATCTGAAAACCTACGCCGGGAGGCCGACTCCCCTGTATCGGGCCGACAACCTGGCGGCCCGCCTCGGGGGGAGGACGCGGGTCTACCTGAAGCGCGAAGACCTGGCGCACACGGGGGCGCACAAGATCAACAACACGATAGGCCAGGCCCTGCTGGCGCGCCGCATGGGGAAGGCGCGCATCATCGCCGAGACCGGCGCCGGTCAGCACGGCGTCGCCACCGCCACGGTGGCGGCCCTGTTCCGCATGCGCTGCGCCATCTACATGGGCGAGGAGGACATGCGACGGCAGGCGCTCAACGTCTACCGGATGAAGCTGCTCGGTGCGGAGGTGAGGCCCGTCGGCGCCGGGAGCCGCACGCTCAAGGACGCCATCAGCGAGGCGATGCGCGACTGGGTGACGAACGTCCGTGACACGCACTACGTCCTCGGCTCGGTCCTCGGTGCCCACCCGTACCCGGCCATGGTGCGGGACTTCCAGTCGGTCATCGGCCACGAGGCGCGCCTGCAGATCCTGGAGGCCGAGGGGGTCTTGCCGGACGCCCTCATCGCCTGCGTCGGAGGAGGCAGCAATTCGATCGGGCTGTTCCACGCCTTCCTGGACGATCGGGATGTGCGCCTCATCGGAGTCGAGGCGGGGGGCGCGGGACTCGAGCCCGGGTGCCACGCCGCCCGTTTCGCCGGCGGCAGCGTCGGAGTCCTGCACGGGACGCGGACCTTTCTCCTCCAGGACGAGGATGGGAACATCGTCGGGACCCACTCGATCTCGGCGGGCCTGGACTACGCTGCCGTCGGTCCGGAGCACGCGCACCTGCGCGACACGGGGCGCGCCACCTACACGCATGTCTCGGACGAGGAGGCGCTTGCCGCGTTCCACGGCCTGGCCGAGCTGGAGGGGATCATCCCGGCGCTGGAGTCGGCGCACGCGGTCGCGTGGCTCCTGCGCGAAGGCGCGGATGGGCGCCTGGGAGCGCGGGTCATCGTCAACCTGTCCGGCCGCGGCGACAAGGACGTCGCCCAGGTGGCGCGCCGGGAAGGGGAGGAGGCGGGCGGGCTGTGAGCCGGAATCCGGGCAGGGCCGCAGGCCGGATCGCCGCCGCCTTCGCGGCGGCGCGCAGCCGCGGGCGTTGCGCCCTGATTCCGTACGTCACGGCGGGCGATCCGGACCTTCCCACCACCCGCCGTCTGGCCGGAGCGCTCCAGCGCGGCGGCGCGGATCTGTTGGAGATCGGGGTGCCGTTCTCCGATCCGATCGCGGACGGACCGGTCAACCAGCGGGCGGCGGAGCGAGCGCTCCGGAACGGCGTGACGTTGCGCTCCTGCCTGGGACTGGCGGCCGAGGTGCGCCGGGACGGTGGGCCACCCGTCGTGTTGTTCACCTACTACAATCCCGTGCACCGCATGGGGGTCGGGCCGTTCGCGCTCGAGGCCGGGCGCTCGGGGGTCGATGGCGTCCTGGTCACCGATCTGCCGCTGGACGAGGCTGACGATCTGCGCGGCGCGCTGGGGGAGGCGGGGATCGATCTCGTCGGCCTCCTGTCGCCGACCTCCTCGCCCGAGAGGGTGCAGTCGGTGGGCGCCCTGTCCGGCGGCTTCATCTACTTCATTTCGCGCACCGGAGTCACGGGAGTGTCCGACGACCTTCCTGCCGGCCTGGCCGACCAGGTGCGCGCCGCCCGCCAGGCATCCCGGCTGCCGATCGCGGTGGGGTTCGGGATCGGCCGACCTGACCAGGTCCGATCGATCGCATCCTTCGCGGACGGGGTCGTGGTCGGCAGCGCCCTCGTCCGCCTGGTGGAGGAGAACGCCACGTCCCCCGATCTCGAGGACCGGGTCGAGGCGTTCTGCCGCTCTCTGTCGGCCCCCCTGGGGACCTGAGGACATGGCGGGACGACGCGGTGTGAGGAGCCCATCGAAATCGGGGGCGGCCGGGGGAGGACGGCCCGACGCGATGGACGATCTGCGCCGCCGGATCGATGCGATCGACCGGAGAATGGTGCGGCTCCTGAACGATCGCGCCGGCTGCGCCATCGCGCTCGGCCGCATCAAGCAGGAGCGCGGCCTGCCGATCTACCAGCCTGCGAGGGAGGAAGAGGTCCTGGGCAACGTCCAGCGGACGAACGGCGGACCTCTCCAGTCCGAGGCGTTGCGCAGGCTGTTCGAGCGGATCATCGACGAGTCGCGACGGATCGAGCGCATGGTGACGGACGGAAGCGGCGCCGCGCCCCCCGGTCGAAGCGCGCCCGGCGGGCCGGGAGACCCCGGAGATCCGAAGGACTGAATCGGCTTCCGGGACACCGGGAATCAGGAGGAGCGAGGACACGCCCATGGTGATTGTGATGAACGGGCACGCCAGCGAGGACCAGATCGAGAAGGTGATTGCCTCCTTGACGCAGAAGGGATACGACGCTCACCGCTCGACCGGCTCCACGCGGACGGTGATCGGCGTGGTGGGAGCGAGCCGGACGCCCCTCGATCCCAGGGAATTCGAGATCATGCCGGGCGTCCAGGAGGTGGTGAAGATCACCGAGCCCTACAAGCTGGCCGGGCGCACCTTCCAGCCCGAGGACACGGTGATCCGGATCGGCGACGTGGCGATTGGCGGACGCGACATCATCATGATGGCCGGACCGTGCGCGGTGGAGAGCGAGAAGCAGCTCGACATCATCGCCAGCTCCGTGAGGCGGTATGGCGCGCGCATCCTGCGCGGCGGCGCCTTCAAGCCGCGCACCTCCCCGTACGCCTTCCAGGGGCTCGGCGTGGAGGGGCTCAGGCACCTCCGGACGGTCGCGGACCGGCACGGTCTCTACGTGGTCACCGAGGTCATGGACACCAACCAAGTCGAGCAGGTGGCCGCCTGCACGGACATCCTCCAGGTGGGGGCGCGCAACATGCAGAACTTCAACCTCCTGAAGGAGCTCGGCCGGCAGAAGAAGCCGGTCATGCTGAAGCGCGGCCTGTCGGCCACGATCCAGGAGTGGCTGCTGTCGGCGGAATACATCATGGCGGGCGGCAACCGGGACGTCATGCTGTGCGAGCGCGGCATCCGGACGTTCGAGAACTACACCCGCAACACCATGGACATCTCGGCCATCCCGATCATCAAGAAGCTGAGCCACCTGCCGATCGTCGCCGATCCCAGCCACGGCACCGGGTTGCGTGACAAGGTCATTCCCATGGCGCGCGCCGCCGTGGCCGCCGGAGCCGACGGCATCATGGTCGAGGTGCACCACGAGCCGGAGGCGGCCCTGTCGGACGGCCCGCAATCGATCTATCCGGAGCAGTTCGCCGAGCTCATGGCGCAGCTGCGTATCATCGCGCCGGCGATCGGGCGGTCGATTTGAGGCATGAGGTCCGCGGCAGGGCCCCCTTCCGTCGGGTCGCCATCGTCGGGGTCGGCCTGATCGGCGGGTCGATCGGCCTGGCGATGCGGCGGCAGGTGCCCCGCGTGCAGGTCGTCGGAATCGACCGGCCCGCCGTGCTTCGGGCGGCGCGCCTCAGGGGGGCGGTAGACGAATCGACCCCCTCGCTTGTCCGGGGCCTGCGAGGCGCCGACCTGGTGTTGCTCGCCCTGCCGGTGGACGGCATCATGAAGACGCTGCCCCGTGTGGCGCGCCTCGCGGGGCCTCGCGCCCTGATCACCGACGTGGGGAGCACCAAGGGAGAAATCCTCGGCGCCGCCCGCCGGCTCGGCCTGGCCAATCGGTTCGTCGGCGGACATCCGATGGCCGGCTCCGAGCGTTCAGGGATCCGGAGCGCCGATGCGTCTCTCTTCCGGGGAGCGCCCTGGATCCTCTGCCCCGGGGCGGCGCGCGGACAGGGCGGGCCGAAGGCGGAGGCTCTCGGGCGGCTCGCCAGCCTGGTCGAGCTCCTGGGGGCCCGCCCGGCACGGCTCGACGCGCGCCGCCACGACGAGGCCATGGCGCGCCTGAGCCACCTGCCGCAGCTCATCAGCGTGGCCCTGGTGAACGCCGCCGCCGCCTCGCCCGCAGGCCCGCTCCTGGAATTCTCCGGACCGGCCTTCCGGCAGATGAGCCGGCTTGCTTCGAGTCCTCCCGGGCTGTGGGACGCCATCCTGAGGTCCAATCGCTCCGCCGCCACCGCGGCCCTGGATGATTTCATCCGCGAGCTGCGGCGGCTCCGACTTCGGATGGGGCGAGGACTGGCGCGGGACTTCCGCCGCGCGGCGAGGTTCCGCGCCCGCCTGGCGCGGCGCGAGCGCTCCATGCGTCCGTCTGCTAGGATGCACCGGTGAACGGGGTGGCGGCGGGGCGCGGATGAGATCCAAGGGGCCGGCGGGCGTGAGGGGTGTGGCCGCGTGGCTGCCGTTGTGGGCCGCCCTGGGGCTCCTCCCGGCGGGGCCCGTCCGCGCGCAGGATGCGGCCCCCGCCTCGGAAGGTCACCTGCTCGTCCTCAACAAGAACGACGACACGTTGATGGTGTTCGACGTTCCGTCCTACGAGAAGCTGGCGACCATCCCGGTCGGGAAGGAGCCGCACGAGGTCGCGGCGACTCCCGACGGCCGCAAGGCGTACGTGTCCAACATGAAGGACAAGAGCGTGTCGGTCGTCGATCTGAAGGCCGGACGCGTCCTCCGCACGCTGCGCCCGGATCGTCTGGATGCTCCGCATGGCCTGGTCGTGACACCGGACGGACGGCACCTGCTGGTGACCAGCGAGGGGAGCCGACGGCTGTTTGTCGTGGATGTGTCCAGGGACGTCGTCCTGCGCTCGGTCACGACCACGCAGGCGCGCCCCCACATGGCCGTCACCCTGGCCGGGGGAAAGAAGGCCTGCGTGACCAACGTCGACTCGGACAGCGTGACCTTTCTGAGGATACCCGAGCTGCGCGTCATCAGGCACATGCCGGTGGGCGACGGGCCGGAAGGAATTGCCGTCACGCCCAACGAACGCTGGATCGTCGTCGCCCTGCAGGGCTCGGACCAGGTCGCCATCCTGGACGCCGGCTCCGGCGCCGTCCTGGCGCGGCTGCCGACCGGCAGGACGCCCATCCGCGTCGGCGTGACCCCGAACTCGTTCACCGCCCTGGTGCCGAACCGCGGGTCGGACGACGTCACCATCCTCGATGTCCTGGCGCGCCGGGTGAAGACCACGGTGCGGGTCGGACGGCGGCCCGGCGGCGTCGTGACCGACCTCAAGGGGGCCCGTGCCTTCATCTGCAACAACGATTCGAACACGGTCTCGGTCCTCTCGACGAGCTCGCTCGAAGTGACGCGGACGATCCCGGTCGGGGCCCATCCCGACGGAATCGCCTTCGTGCCGAGCCGCAACGAGGGCCGCGGAGCGGGCCCTCGTTCCCGGACCCCCGGGAGCTCACTGCGGAGTCCATGATGATCGCCACCAACAACGGATCGTTTCCGTGGACGCGCCCGTCCGGGGGGACCGCGCCGGACGGGGCCGTCCTCGATCGCATCACGCGCGAGACGATCGACCTCCAGATCCGCGCCGGGCTGGGCCTCGTGACCGACGGGCTGGTCCGCAGGGCGGATCCGGTGTCGCAGGTCGCGGGCCATCTCGACGGCGTCCTTCTGGGAGAGTCTCGTGAGGGGTTCCCCGGGAGCGGCACCTCCTACCGTGTGCCGATCGTCGCCTCGGAAATCGCCTGGAAGGGGCCGATTCTGTGCGAGGATTTCCTGTTCGCCCGGGACGGCTCGCCGAAGCCGGTCAAGCCTGTGCTCATCGGCCCCTACACCCTGGCCCGCCTGGCAGAGGACCGCGCCTACGACGACAGGATGGCTCTGGCGATGGCTCTGGCGATCGCCCTCAATCAGGAGCTCCGGGCCCTGCAGACGGCCGGCGCGGACTGGCTGCAGATCGACGAGCCGGCGCTGCTGCAGTCGAAGGAGGACTTCCCCCTGTTCACCCGGCTCTGGGAGGTGCTGGGCCGGGGGATTCGTGCCGCACTGTGCCTCCACCTGGAAGGGGGCGACGTCGCAGGGGTCTACCCGGGGATCGCCCGCTTGAAGCGGATCGCCTGCCTCAGCCTCGACTGCGTCCGGGGCCGGGCCAGCCTGGGCCTGCTGGACGGGACGCCGTTTCCCGACACCCTCAAGCTTTCCCTGGGCCTCGTCGATGGGCAGGCGGCCCGCGTCGAAGACCCCGGCGAGATCAGGGCGCTGCTCGAAGGGACGCGCGGCCTCCCGCCTGCGGATCGGCTGCTGCTCGGCACCGCGTCCGATCTCGGCGGCCTGACAATCCCGATCGCCTCGGCCAAGCTCCAGGCCCTGGCACAGGCGTGCGAGCGGAGCGCCTGAGGCGCCGGGGGGCCCGGATCCGGCGTGCTATACTCGCTGTTCATGATGCGTGCACGGGTGGTCTGTGGCATCCTGGCGGGACTTCTGGCGCTCGCCCCGGCCGCGCCCGCTCCCGCGGCCCCCGGAGCGACGCCCGCGCCACAGACGGCCGATCGATCGGAGGTCCGCTTCACGATCGGCGAGACCGCTCTTCTGGATCTGCTCAAGGCCGCTACGCCCTACACCTTCAGCGTCGGCAACTCCTACATCAAGATCGACCTGACGCTTTCCGAACCGAGGGATCTGCGGCTTCTGGATTCGAAGGCGACGCTCAAGGTGCGCTTGAGGGGCGCCGCCATTCCGATCGATCAGATCCTGACGCCCGTGTTCACGCTGCGCCACGACGACGCGCAGAACCGGTACTTCGTCGTCGTCTCGAGCCTGCCGGTGCAGCTTCCGGGCCTGGGGTCGATCGATCTGAAGGACTCGCTGCCCCGCTTCGAGATGCCGGAGCTTGTCGAGGACCTCTGGAGATTCAGCGACCGGCCCGTCGCGCTCAATCTGGACATTCGTCGTATCGCCGTGCTCGACCACCGGATCGAGATTGGCGCCGACGTGGTCTTCACGCCCGCCGTCCCCGGAGGGGCCGGCGCCTCGCGCTAGGAGAGCGTTCATGATCGTCGACCAGGTCACCTTTCGGGTGAAAAGCGGCAAGGAGCAGGAGTTCGAGGCTCAGCAGCAGGAATGGACCGCCCTGATGCGGCGCGCGCGCGGCTTCATCAACCAGGTCCTCCTGCGCAGCCTGGAGGACCCCGCCGAGTACCACGCCGAAGTGCGCTGGGTGAATCGCGACTACCGCGACCGTTTCTCCTCCCAGGAGGACCGGGAGGGGAAGGCCCTGGCGCAGAAGCGCTCGGCCCTTCTCGACGCTCCGCCGAGCCACCGGCTTCTCGAGTCGATCTAGGAGCCTGTCCGGGTATTCGGACGGGCTCCTGGCCCCCGGGCAGGAGGCGCTCGACCAGGAAGTCGGCCACGGAACCGTCGATGTCGGGATTGGACTCGTCAAAATCGTAGTGCCCCCCGGGGCCTTCGACGACGAGGCTCCTCGGCCCGTAGGATCCGTCGGCGCCGGCGAGCGCCCGGACCGTCGCCAGCGCGCCCCCTTCCTCGGCACCCGCGACCAGCAGGACGAAGCGCGGATCGAACCCGGCCAGCAGGCGCCGGTACGCGTCGGCGCGTCCCCAGGGGGACCGAAGGACGAGCGCCCGCGGACCTGGAACGGAGACGACACCGGTCCGGTCCGGCGCCCCTTCGGCACGAACGGTCCGCGCCGCCACGAGCGCTCCCAGACCTCCTCCAACCACGCCGATTCGGGACGGGTCGACCCGCGGCTGATGTGCCAGGAACGCCAGGGCGGCCTGGGCGTCCTGATCGGAGGCGTCGAGATTGGAATCCAGCCGGGCGCTGAAGGCGTGCGAATCCGGGACGGTCTCGCTGACGCTGGCCCCATGACCTCGCAGATCGAGGCTGAGCACCATCAGGCCGCGGGCGACCAGGGCGGATGCCTGGGAGGTGCACGCCGCGCGGCTGGAGCCGAGGGGGTGGAGCAGGAGGACGCCACCGACCGGGCGCCGCTCATCGGTGCGGGGACGGAAGAGCGATGCGGCGAGCCTCAGACCATCGGCGGAGACGAGCGTGACCAGGTCCGCCCCGACCGCCCGGGCTGCACGCCGATCGGCCTCCATGATGCCGCGCAGGCCTTCCGCGAGGTGGCGTTCCACCTGGCGCGCGTAAGCCGGCCCGCCTTCGCGTCCGAGGCTCCGGATGGCGGCGCCCAGATCGGCGCGGGTGGCGCGCCCCTCCACGTAGAGCTCGAGGTAGACCGACACCGCCTTGTCGCGCTCTCCGAGGGCGTGGTAGGCCCCGGCCAGGTGTTCCCGGATGATCGGCACGCCCGGGGCGAGACGCGCCGCCTCCTCGAGCAGGGCGACCGAGAGCGGCAGGTCTCCCCGCATGCGGTACGCCCACCCCAGGGAGTCCTTGATGAAACCCTGCCTTCGGGGTGGGTACTGGCGCGACTCGGCGAGGCGGACGGCCTGCTCCAGGACGGTCACCGCCCGGTCCAGGTTCATTCCGTTCTGGGCATAGTGGTATCCGAGGGCATTGAGCAGGTCGGGGTCGTCGGGCACGGCCCGGATCGCCCGTTCGTACCACGACGCCGCGATATCGGCGCGGCCGGCGCGGGCGTGGTGATCGGCCAGCAGGCCGCAGGCGCGCGCCAGGTACGGATTCGTCTTGTGCTCCGGAAAGTCCCGCACGAACGCTTCGAGCGCGGCCGCCCGATCGTCGTCCTTCAGGTCCGCCGCCAGGATCTCCTGGAACGTCCTGCGCGCCGCCCGGTGGGTCTCCTTTTCGCAGCCCGCCGCAAGAGCGACTAGGGAGAGCGCGATGAGGACCCGTATCACCCGGCCGACGGACCGGGAAGTCACGACGCCGCTCCCGTGGCCGCCCCGGCCGGAGCCGCCGGCAAAGCGAGGGTCACGACCGTTCCCTGGCCTTCGCGGGATTGGAGCTCGAGCGTGCCGCCGTGCTCCTCGACCGCCCGGCGGGCGAGGCCCAGCCCGAGACCGGTGCCGCCGCTCTTGGTGGAGAAGTACGGCTCGAACAGCCGTGGCAGGAGGGCCTCGGCGATGCCGCACCCGGTGTCGCGCACCTCGATTGCCACGCGCGCCTCTCCGGAGGGGCCGTCGGCGGCATGGGCCGAGACGGCCAGTGCGCCTCCCTCAGGCATCGCCTGAAGAGCGTTCTCGATCAGGTTCACCAGCGCCCGGATCATGATGGGACGATCGACCAGGACGGCCGGCAGGCTTTCGGGGACCTCCCGCCGAATCTGGATCCCGGCGGGCGCGGCCGCAGCGTAGGGTCCGAGCGCCTCGTCGATCAGGGCCCCCACGTGCGCCGGCTCCTGCTTCAGGTGGGGCAGGCGGGCGTAGGTCGAGAACTCGAAGGCGATCTGCCGCAGGACCTCGACCTGCCTGCGGATGTTGTCGAGGCACTCCTCCAGGACCCGCTCGAATCGGGCATCCCTCGCCTTGAAGACGCGGCGCACGTGCTCGACCGAGAGCAGGATGGGGGTGAGAGGGTTCTTGATCTCGTGCGCCACGCGCCTCGCCATCTCCGCCCAGGCGGCCAGCCGTCCGGAGCGGACGATCTCGGTCACGTCCTCCAGGAGCACAATCAGGCCCGGCGGACGGTTCTCCTCCGGAGCGAACGGGATGAACACCGCGCGCACGCGGCGCGGCCCGTCCGCGGGCGCGCTCGCCCGCGCTGCACCCCGGCGCGCGGCGAGCGCCACCTCCACTTCGCGCTCGACCCGTCCGGCCAGCGAGCGGTGCAGGGAAGGCAGCAGGGGCGCCAGGGTGGATTCCCCCGCAAGGTGCCGGGTCAGGTCGTCGCCCGGGACCGGGCCGGCCGCGCCGCCGGCCAGGAGCGCCTGAGCCGCCGGATTGATGGTGATGATCGTGCCCGACCCGTCGATCGACACGACTCCCGTGGTGGCGCTCTTGAGGATTTTCTCGATGTAGTCGGCGTGCCGCCTGAGGTCCTGGCGTTGCTGCCGCAGCGAGTCGGCCATGCGGTTGAAGGCCTCGACCAGAAGGGCGGTCTCGTCGCTGGCCGTCGCGTCGACACGCACGTCGAGATCCCCGCCCGCCACGCGCCGCGCGGCGCCTACCAGGAGCGTGATCGGGCGGGACGCACGGACTCCCAGGACGTGCCCCACGAGCGCCAGCACGAGCACGGCGAAGCAGGTGACGATGAGGACCGCGTCGCGCACGTCCTCTTCCTTCCGGGCTGCGGCGTGCCGGTGCTCGAGGAGGGGAATCGAGATCAGCCCCATCGTGCCCTGTCGATCGATGCGCATCGGCGCGCTGAGCGTGAGGTAGTCCAGGCCCACGGTGCGGTCCTCCGCCAGCCAGAACGGCTCCCCCTCCAGGTAGATCGCCCGGTAGGACTCGCCGTTCAGCCGCTGGCTGAGAAGCCCCGAGCTGTACAGCTCGCGCGAGCTGGTGGAGAGGAGCTCGGCCCCGACGTAGATGTTGATGTCCTGGCGCACGACGCGGCTCAGCCAGTAGACCACGTCGTCGTCCAGGGAGCCGGCCTCCTCGGGCCGGGTGACGGTGAAATAGTCCTCGGCGACGCGCCGTGCGACTTGAAGCGATGCCAGCCCCGACGTGGTGATGTCGCGGTCGATGCCCAGGGTCGTCGAGCGGGCCGTGAGAAAGGCCAGGGTCAGGAGGGGCAGGAGTCCCGCCAGCAGGAACAGGGCCACCAGCCGCCCGGAATAAGTGGCCACGGTGGGAAGCCGCGGCATCCGCAGCGATGCCGTGCGTCGTATCACGCGCGCCAGTCCCGCGGCGAGAATCGCCAGGGCGGCGTTGAGCAGGAAAAGGCGCAGGTACGAGGCGAGCAGAGCGGTGCGGCTCGGGTGAAGGTACGCGAGCGCGAAGACTTCCTGGGGCCCCCTGACGTAGAGGATCAGGGCCTCGCCCCCACGGAGCTGGTCCGTGGCCCAGGCTTGTCCGATTCGATCGAGGGCCGCGCGCGCCGAGGGCGATGGAGGAGGAATCTCCCCTCCCGACTCGTAGAGGCGCACCATGTCCTTCGAGAAGACGGCCATGAGAGGATCGGAGCGCAGGAGCTCCGGGTTTCCGCGTGGTCGGATGCCGGCGCGGAACAGCCCCGCTCCCACCGTCCGGTCGCCAAGAATCGGCAGGTTGCCGTAATCGTCCGACACGGTGAGGACGACCAGCAACGGGTGCCGGGTGCCGCCGACCCAGCGCGATCCGAAGATCACGGGCTTGCGCACCGCCGTCCCCGGTCGTGGGGGGACCGAAACGAGGTCTCCTCGGGCGGCCGCAACCGCCTCCTCGAACGGGACGTCCAGCGTGGGCGCGAAGTCGACGGCGAAGCCGCCGCTCGCACGTCCGTCGGCATCGAAGATTCGCACCGAGGACGCGAGCCCCTGATCGGCGATCGGCGTGGCCAGCCAGAGGCGATAGGCCGCCCCCGAGCCGGTCTTCGCCTCGGCCGCCAGGGCCGCCAGCGCAGCAAAATCGGGATCGCGGGCCAGGGACATCGAGGCCCGCAACGCGCGCCGGCGCATCGCCTTCTGCTCCAGGACGAGGGGGCGCAGCTCGTCCTCGAACGTCTCGCGCCGCAGGCGATCGTAGGAGTGATGGAGCAGCGAGGCGTATCCCAGAGTCAACGCCAGGATCGCGGCCGCGGCGCGCAGGGCCCGGGGGACGCCTGAGGAGCCGGCGCCTCGAAGCCAGCGGAGCCAGCGCCAATCGTCGGCGGTCGTGCCGTGGCGGAGCGCGACGTCCACCAGGGCGCGAAACAGGAGGCCGGCGGCGAGGGCGAAGAGAAAAAGCGCCGCCTGGATCGCCAGCCTGGGGGAGGCGAGCTCGCCGGGAACGACCCGGCTGAAATCGAGCCGGACGTCGAGGACCAGCCGATCGAGAAACAGGTGCAGCGTGTGGACGACGCTCGCGAACACGAGGATCGCCGCGGTCCCCGCGGCGGCGCGAACCAGCCGCGGCCGGCGCGCCGGAACGCGGCGCCCGAGGCTCTCCAGAGCGAGCTGCAGGATGAACGCCTGGGCGCAGCAGGCCACGGCCGTCAAGAGGAGGTCGGCGGGCGAGCGCACAAGAGACAGGAGGATCGAGGACGAGGCGTCCGGGATCTCATAGACCGCGTGAGGCGCCGCGCCGGACGGCTCGCTGAGGATCAGGAGGGCCCAGCGCGTCGTCCAGACGGCGGCGCTGGCCATCAGGGCGCGAGCGGTCCGCGGGCGGATTCCGCCGCTCTGCAGCGGCAGGAGCCAGGCGAGAAGGATCGCGGCCGCGAGCACCAGTCCGCCAAAGATGCGGAAGTGGCGGCGGGTCTCTTCAATCTCCTGGGACACCAGGCGGTCGCGCAGAGTGACGAGCGCCAGGCGCTCGCCGGACGGCGCGCGCAGGGGAAACGCCAGGGTCGTTCCACCCTCGTTCCCGCGGCGTCCCCAGTAGCGGTCGCCCTGGCGTTCGAACAGAAGCGTCAGGTCGTCCTGTGCCCCGCGGTCCTCGCGCAGGCGCACGACGGCGGGACCGGCCTCGTGCCAGTGCGGCAGAAAGGCGAATCCCGTGGTGGCGGCGTCGCGCGAGCCGGCTGCGGGTGGCGAATCGAGGGCGAATTCCACGACCCAGCGCACGCCCGCCGCGGAGCAGAGGACGGCATAGAGGCGCCGCGTCGCCGCGTCCCCCCCTGTTCCGTACGAAGGTCCGGGGCAGGGGATCGACAGGACATCCCGGGGCGGTCCGGCGCTGTTCCCCTGCCAGGCGATGAGCGTGCCGTCCGCGCCGTAGATCGAGAAGCCGAGCCGCTCCGCAGGAAGGCGGCTGCGCCGTTGCGCCTCGAGCAGGGCGGTGAAGGCGGCGCGACGATCTCCGACGGGAACGTCGGCGGGGTCGATGGGGCGGACGAGGTCGCCCAGGAACTGCCGGAAGTCCTCCTCGAGAATCCGTGCGCGCGCCTCCAGGCGCTCGCTCGCACCGGTTTCCCAGCGTTCCTTGAGGAGGCGGACGGCGCGAGCCTCCATGGCACCCAGCACGGCCAGCACGAGCCCCGAAGCGGCCAGGACCAGGAGCGCCGGTCGAGGGGTTCGGGGGATGCGGCGCCCCAGGGTCACCAGCAGGCCGAGGGCGCCCGCAGCGCCCACCGCCAGCGCGATCCGGACCGGGGACGAGAGGAGGAGAAACCCGAGCGACAGGTCGAGACCGAGGATGAGGAGGATGAGCCCTTCGAGGACCAGCAGGAGGGCGGCGGTCACCGGGTCATTCCGGCTCGCGTAACGTGCGGACGGGCCAGGGCGAACCTCCGGGCGGGGCGCATCCGGTCGATTGCATGGCGTGATCGGGAGAGGACTGCCGATCTCCGAAGGCGAATCGGTATGCTAATCTACGCCCGCCCGCGAGTCAAGAATCGGAAAATCAGGAGGTTATTGTCGCCACCCTGGGACTCGTACGACGTCCGGCGCTTGCCGCTCTCGTGGCGCTCGCGGTGGCTCATCCCGTCCTGGCCGATGAGGTGGACTCCTCTGCCGCCGGGGACGCGGCCTTCCGCCACGTGGTGGCGCTCGCCCGGAGTATCGGCCCGCGCAAGACCGGGACCGAGGGGGAACGGCAGGCCGCCGAGTACGTGCGCTCCCGACTGGAGGAAGCCGGCGTCGCGGTGTCCGTCCAGGAGGTCGCGGTGGCCCCCTACAAGGACGGCGAGCGATCGGTCGGCTCCGGCAACGTCATCGGGCGGCTCGCGGGCACGTCGCCCGCGACGATCATCGTGGCGGCGCACCACGACTCGGCGAGCGATTCGGTGCCGGGAGCCAACGATGATGCCTCGGGCGTCGCGGTGCTCATCGAAGCGGCCCGGGCCCTGGCGCGGAGGCCCCACCGGCTGACCTACGTGTTCATCTCCTTCTGCGCCGAGGAGGAAGGGCTTCTCGGATCGCGCTTCTACGTCGATCGGGAGGATCTCTCCGACGTGAAGGCGATGATGGCCCTCGAGCTCGTCGGGAGGGGAGATCTCCTGGTGGCTCCGGTCCCCAGGCCGCCCGCCCTGTGGGCCCAGCGGCTCCTGCTGCGCGCCGCCCGGGAGACGAGGGTGAAGGGGGTTGCCTCCCGCCCGCTCTGGACCCTGGCGCCGCGATTCCTCGACCTGCCCTTCTCCTCGGACCACGAGCCGTTCCTGGATCGCCAGATCCCGGCGTTCCTGCTCCTGGGAACCTATCCCGCCTGGACCTACCACACGGTCGAGGACAGCGTCGGAGGTGTGCGCAGAAAGGCGCTTGACAGGGCGGTGCGGGTCGTCAATCGCATTCTGCAGGACCTGGATACCGGATCCCTCGATGCGACCGACGACCCGCATTACCTGCCGATTCAGGTATTCGGCCGCGGCTTCATCCTGCCGTCCGTGGCGCTGCTGTCCGTCGCCTGGGCGGCCCTGCTGGGGTGGGTCCTGCTCGCGCTCTGGCGGATCCGGGACGTCGCCCGGCCGCGCGCGATAGCCGAGACCCTGCGCGTCATCATCGTCACGTCCGCCGCGACCGCCATCGGCCTGTCCGGGCTGTTCCTGTCGGAGCGGCTCATGGAGATCGTTCACGGGGTGCGTTACCCGTGGACGGCCCATCATGGGCTGCACGTGGCCCAGGCGATGGCCTGGTCCCTCCTGACCGGCTGGGTGGCTCTCAACCTGTTCCGGCGCATCAAACCGACCGTGGAACCCGGCCCGTATCTGGCCGCCGCCTACCTGATTCCGGCGGGGTGCGTGGCCGCCTCGCTTCATTTCGGTTGGCCAGAGCCCGCGGCGATCATGGCGGCGCCGGTCCTGGCGTTCCTGGTTTCGCCCTTCCTGAAGAACACCGGGCGGAAGCTGGCGCTCGGGCTCGCGGCGGCGGCGCCCCTGACGCTCCTCATGAGCCTGGAGGACTACCACACGCTCGTCGATCTGGGGGGTGTGTCCCTGTCCCTGCCGCTGTTGTTCGCGGTCGCCTTCTCACTGACCCTGCCGCTCGTCCTCTACGTGGCGCACGTGGCGTCGTTCCAGGATTGCCTTCACAGCCGGTTCTGGTGGTGGCTGTCGGGGCGACACGTCGGCGTCACGGCACTGGCGCTGGCCCTGGCGCTCACGGCGATCAACTCGATCCTCGCTCCCTACGACGACCGGCACCGTCAGGTCGTGCGCGTGCGGCAGCGGCTCGATCTGAGGTCGGAGAAGGCCGTCGCCACGATTCGATCCCGGGACAACCTGGGCGGCGTGCGGCTCGCCGGGTCCGGCGGCCGCGTCCTGCCCCGGGACGAGACCAGCGACCGGATCCCGCTGCCCTTCCCCTCGGGCCGCGTCGAGTTCGCGGCGGAAGTCTCGTCGGGCGAAGCGGTCGAGGAGAAGGTCGTCACGACGCGCCTCAAGGCGCCGATCCCGACCGATCGGATCAGCTACGTGTTCACCTCGAGCTCCGGATTCCGCGTGCCCGGGAGGGGAGACGAGCTGCGCCACCGTTACACCTTCACGGAAGTCATCCCCCGGCGCGATCCGGTAGGGACCTTCCGGCTCCTGGTGCCGGGGGGAGGCGATCTCCTGGTCGAGCTGCGTGCCGATTTCGCGGCGGACCTCATGGGACTCGCTCCGGTCGCGGATGGCCCCAAGGTGATCGTGCACCACGGGACAATCGAAGGGGCCCACCGCCTCCTCGGCCCCGCGCGGGCCCCCTAGCAGGGCTCCTGGGAGCCCGCCCCCTGCTCGGACAGGCTCCCGGCGCGCGCGTTGCCCCGGGGCTCCTTCCTTTGTTAAGATGCCGTGCCATGCGCGACGCCACGCAGGCGGACGATGTGCTCGACACCGTCGGCCTCTACTGTCCCGTGCCGATCATCAAGACGGCCGAGCGGATCCGGAAGATGGAGACCGGCCGAATCCTGAAGGTCGTCTCGGATGATCGGGTGATCCTGATCGACATGCCGGCATGGTGCCGGTCGACGGGACACGAGTATCTGGGCCACACGCAGCAGGGAGCGGAATACGGGCTGTTCGTCAGGAAGGCGGGCGGCAAGGGGGCGACGCGATGAACGCGGCACCGGAAGGACGGCCCGGCCCGATCAAGGCGATCGGCCTCATGTCGGGAGGGCTGGACAGCACGCTGGCGGCGCGCGTCCTCCTCGAGCAGGGGATCGAGGTCACGGGCCTTCATTATTCGACCGGGTTCTGCATGAACGACCATCGGCGGGCGATGGCCCGCCCCGAGGAGGACCCGAAGCGGATGCGCAACGAGGGCCTGCGCGCCGGCGCCGACCTGGGGATTCCGATCGAGATCCTGGACGCCGGCGAGGCCTACATGAAGATGGTGCTCAACCCCAAGCACGGGTACGGCAAGCGGGCCAATCCCTGCATCGACTGCCGCATCTTCATGATCCACGGCGCCGCCGAGTACATGCGGGAGCACGGGGGGCACTTCGTGTTCACCGGCGAGGTCCTGGGGCAGCGGCCGATGTCCCAGCACATGCAGGCTCTCCGGATGATCGAGAAGGAGTGCGGCATCGAAGGGTACCTGCTGCGGCCGCTCTCCGCCCGGCACCTGCCGCCGACCATCCCGGAGCAGCTCGGCTGGGTGGATCGGGAGGGGCTTCTGGGCCTCTCCGGCCGCTCGCGCAGGGACCAGATGGCGCTCGGAGAGAAATGGGGGATCGCCGACTACCCCCAGCCGTCCGGCGGCTGCTGCTACCTGGCGGACGAGAGCTTTGCCCGACGCTTCCACGACAAGCGCCTGCACGCCGAACCGGACCGGATCCGCCGCGACGAGATGATCCTCCTGAAGGTCGGCCGGCATTTTCGCCTGTCGGATGCCGTCAAGATCATCGTGGCCCGCGATGAGAGCGAGAACCAGTTCCTGGCGCGATTCGACCTGCCGGGCTGGCGCTTCGAGGCGCTGCGCTGCGGAAGCCCCATCACCGTGGTCGAGGGAGACCCCGACGAGAACCTGAAAATCCTGATTGCCTCGATCACGGCACGCTACTCCGACCGCCGCGGGGAGTCTCTGGTCGAGGTCGCGGCGCGCCGCGACGGGCGTGAAGAGGTCCTGATCGTGCCTCCGGTCGCCGACCAGGTGCTCGAGGCCTACCGCATCTAGACTCTCCCGGGAGCGTGACCGAGGAGACCGCGCCCGGGGCTCGTCCCTCGATGCTATAATCCCGCGCCTGGATGGGCCGTTAACTCAGCGGGAGAGTGCTATCCTCACACGGTAGAAGTCGCTGGTTCAAATCCAGCACGGCCCACCATTACAGATCTCATCCGCCGTCGTGCCAGGTCGTGTGGGCGGCTAGCTCAGCTGGGAGAGCGCCGCGTTCGCAACGCGGAGGTCGAGGGTTCGATCCCCTTGCCGTCCACCAACCCGGCTCCCGGCCGCTGCCGGCTCGACAGCCGGGCGGATTCCCGGGAGCCTAGGGGGCCGGTCGGTAGACCCCGGCCACGCCATGATCCGCCACCCGCTCGAAACCCGGCACCGGTCCCTGGATATGCGCCAGGATCAGGAGGGCATCGGGGCGCATTTCGCGGCGAAGCTTGGCGAGCAGCGCCTGCTCCGCCGAGCTGCCGCTCCCGAAATAGAAGAAGACGTCGTAGTCCGAAAAATCCTCCTTGAAGAAGTCGCCGCGCTTCAACACGGCCCGATCGATGCCAGGAAGTCCGTCCAGCCGGGCACGGGCCGTGCGCGCCAGGCGGTACAGCCCCCGGTTGAACTCGATGCCGGTGGCGCGCGCGCCCATGCCGGCGGCCAGGAACACGACGCGTCCGTCACCGCTTCCCAGATCGAGGAAGCGGGCGCCGGGGCGCACGGCGGACTGCAGGGCGGGCAGGAGCTCGTCGAGCCAGGTGGGATAGAAGAGTCCCTTGCGGACGACCCACTCGGACTTCAGGTACTTGACCTGGAGCCGCGGGTCCGCGCGCACCTCCTCGGGGATCGGCCCGCGCCGTCCTGACATCCGCCGCAGGAGTCGTTCGGGATACGATTCGAAGCAGACAATCTGGATGCGCCTCGCGAGATCCGCCAGGCGGGGCGGCGGCGGAACGGCGTCGTCGGCCCCCACAGCGGCCACGGCCCCTCCCGACAGGGCCATCAGGGACAGGGCCACGAGAATCGCACCGCGCCGCCTCATGCGAGATTCATTCTGCCCCAGATCGGTCCGGGGCGCGTCCCCGCGATCGCCCACGAGACCTGCGCCGCAAGGGACGGGCACGCACGCGACGCAGCCGGCGCGCGCGCCGCGCCGCCGCCGCGCCGCGGCCGCCACCGGCGCGGCCCCGGAGACCCCCAGGCCACGAACGCCGCGCGGAGCCCGGGCGATTTCCCCCTTGACTCGGGCCCGTCGCGCACGTAGATCGGAGGCGAACATCCAACGGGAGACGGACAATGAGTCGTTCGCTGCCGCCGGCTCTGCCGGCGCGGGACGTCGGAGGAACGCGCTGTCCGGAATGCGGCTCCGGCGACCTGTTTCTAATCGAGGTCGCGCGCCAGGACGGCAACATATGGCACGGAGCCTACTGCGCCGGCGAATACAACCACGAGCGCCGGCGGTTCGTGCGGCGGAGCTGCGGGTACGCCGGCGAGAGCCGCCGCGCCGACGGCCCGCGCCCGCCGGACGCCGTGGTCCTGCAACCCGCGGGCTAGGGCGCGACAGGCCCCCAGGACTCGGTCACCTTCGCCCCGGCATGGCAGCCGCAGCGGCCGCGGCGGCCATCGCCGCATGGCGCGCGGCCTCGAATTCGTCTCCCTTGTTCCAGCGGGGCATGGCGGTGGTCTGCGCCACCTTGTAGCCCACATACAGCGCGATACGGGCGCTCTGGGCGGATCCGGACAAATCGAAGGAGGGATCGTATTCGTCCTTCGGACGGTGATACCGTTTCGCCTCGTATTCATCCCAGATCTTCGCGCCGTACCCTTCCGGCTTGCCGACGTAGTCCAGGCCCGGATCGAGGCCGAAGGCCGGGATCCCCACCTTGGCGAAGTTGAATTGATCCGAACGGTAGAACGAACCCTGCTCGGGGTGCTGATCGGGGACCGGCTTGAACCCGAGGACGCGGGACGCATCGGAGATCACGGCCTTCAGGGAAGACCGATCGGCCCCCAGAAAGGTGAAGTCCCGCGGCTGGCCCCAGACCGGCGTGCCGTCCATGTTGATGTTGGCTGCCGTCTGGGAGATCGGGACCGTCGGGTGGGTGGCGAAGTACTCCGATCCGCGCAGGCCGCCTTCTTCGGCGGCGCAGGCGATGAAGAGGATGCTGCGCCGCGGCGCCTTGGGCAGGAGAGTGAACATGCGGGCCGTCTCGATCAGGGTGGCGACTCCTGAGGCGTTGTCCTGGGCGCCGTTGTAGATGTCGTCTCCGTCTTCCGGGTTCCCGCGCCCCAGGTGGTCGTAGTGGGCCGTGTAGACGACCGCCTGGTCTCTCAGGCCGGGATCGCTGCCGCGCAGGACGCCAATCACATTCCACGTCATGATCGGACGGATGCGGGTCATGAGGCGCGCCTGGGCGCGCAGCGGCAGGGGGATGGGCCGGAAGCTCTTGGACGCGGCCGCCGACCGCAGCTGGTCGAAGTCCTGGCCGGCCGCTTTCAGGACGTGGCGGGCGAACGGCTCGGTCACCCAGGAGGCGATCGACAGCGGCCGGGAGCTTCCCGGGCCGAGGGCCACATACGGCCGCTCGCGTCCCCAGGAGTTGCGCACCACGCTCCAGCCGTACCCGGCCGATTCGTCGGTGTGGATCAGGATGGCGCCGACCGCCCCGGCGCGCGCCGCCGATTCGTACTTGTAGGTCCAGCGTCCATAGTAGGTCAACGCCTTGCCGCCGAACACCGCCGGATCGTCCGAGGGGGGATCATTGACCAGCATGACCACGACCTTTCCCTTGACGTCCTCTCCCTTGAAGTCGTCCCACCCGTATTCGGGGGCGACGATCCCATAGCCCACGAAGACCATCGGCGCGTCGATCTCCTCGAGCTCCTTCTGGGTCTCGGAATTGGCGACGTAGTCCTCCAGCCATCCCGCTTCGAACTTCTGGTCCTCGAGCGCGATGGCGAGCCGGCTCTGGGCCTGGGTCTCGACGCCCACCAGAGGCACTTCCTGCAGGTAGGAATCGGCGGAGGCCCCCGGCTCGAGCCCCAGGTGACGGAACCGGGTCTCGAGGTACAGGGCGGCCAGGCGGCCTCCCTTCTGGCCGGTGCCGCGTCCTTCGAGAAAATCGTCCGCGAGGAAGCGCAGGTCGGCCCCGATGCGCTTCGCATCGGCGGCATCGAGGGCCCGCTTCAGGTCGGGAGGCACCACGGGCCGCGCGGCGGCGGGGGCCGCCGCGACGGGAAAGGCCGTCAAGAGGGACAGGAGAATCAGGGGGAGGACCGGCACGCTCCACATAAGGCTCCTTCGATTCCACGGATGGGGCGCCCGGAAGCGGGCGCGGCCGGAGTATAGCGACGGACGGGGGATCCGGGCAATATGCGTCCCGCCCGGCCGAAGACGCGGACAGGATCCTAGCGACCGGTCGGCCGGCGCGGTGGAGGGGCGCCATGCTCCCCGGGATACAGGACGCGCTCGAGGAACAGGCCGGACGAAGGGGCCGTCCACTGCGCCGGGTCGTCCACCGTTGCGGACAGGAATCTCCCGATCGCCTCGGGCGGCAGGTTCCCCAGCCCGATCTGGACGAGGACGCCGACGACGCGCCGCACCATGCGCGGCAGGAAGTGGTCGGCCTCGATGGTGAAGGAGGTCAGGAATTCGCCATGCCTCAGGGAGGCCGCGAAGACCTGCACCCGGGGCTCGGCGATCTCGGCGCTTCGATCGGCGAACGAGGAGAAGTCGTGGCGCCCGACGAGGCTCCGGGAAGCCTCCTCCATGGCCCCGAACAGGAGCGGCTGCCGCACCCACCATATGAGGCGCTTGAAGAAGGCCGACCGCCGCGCGGCGATCTGATAGCGGTAACGCCGCGCCAGCGCGTCGTGACGGGAATGGAAGGTGGCCGGGACGTCGCGCGCCTCGAGGATGTTGATGTCGGCCGGCAGGACCTGGTTCAGCGCCTCGGCGACCTGGGGCGGAGGCAGAGCCGAGCGGCTGTAGAAGTTCGCCACCTGCCCTTCGGCGTGCACGCCCTGGTCCGTCCGGCCGGCACCGATGAGCTTGGGCGTCTCGTGGAGCGTGGCGCGGATCGCCGCCTGGATTTCCCCCGCCACGGTCCGCTGCTGCTCCTGGACCTGCCACCCGGCATAACGGCTCCCCTCGTACTCGATGAGCAGCCGGATGTTGCGTGGCGCCCCCGAGGGCGCCGGGCGCCCGGGACCGTGTTTCGGGCGGTCGCGCGGCGGACCGTGGCGGTGAGATTCGCGCGGCGGCCGGCGGGGCGGCCCGGAGGGGGTCACACGACGCTCGTCGAGGGGATCAGCGAGGCACGATGGCCAGCACGCGTGCGGGGGCCCCCGAGCCCCGGCTGATCTTCATCGGCGCGACGATGACGCTGAACCCGCGCACCGGCAGGAGATTCAGGTTGTCGAGGTTCTCGACCTGATAGCGGCCGCCCTGGAGCATGACCTTGTGCACATCGAAGGTCGTCGACTTGCCCGCGTCGACGCTGGCGGTGTCGATTCCGATGCCGTTCACGTCACGCTCCCTCAGCAGAAACCGGGCCGCCTCCGCCGAAAAACCGGGGAAGTGCAGCCCGCCGGCATCGTCCCGGTTCAGGTAGCGGTCGGGATTCTCCCAGCGCTGGTGCCATCCGGTGTTGAGAATGACCATCGTGCGCGGCGGGATGCGGCCGTTGGCCTTCTCCCAGCCCTGCAGATCCGCCAGGGTCAACAGGTAGTCGGGATTGGCCCCCGCCCTCGACTGCACGTCGATCAGGATCCCCTGGCTGACCAGGCGCGTCGGCGGGATCTCGTCGACCGCCGGCAGACCCTTGCCGAAATGGGCCGGGGCGTCCACGTGCGTGCCGGTGTGCTCGCCCGAGACGAACGAGTTCATGTAATAGCCGTCGGCGAGCTGCGTCAGCGTCTCGAGCGTGAAGGGAATCCCGCCCGGGAAGAGCGGCATCCCTTCCCGGAGGTCGTGGGACAGGTCGACCACCTCCGCGCGGCCGTTGGCGACGTCGTCGAGACTCAGCGAGAACATCTTGGCGGCCCGCGCCGGCGCCGCCGGAAGGACCGCGATCAGGAGGAGTACGGCGGCCGCGACGGCGGGCCTCGGGGACGGGCGGCGCCTCCGGCCGGCCGGCCTCATCGATCCGCCTGCCGCGCGTGGACGCGCTCTTCGGACTGCACGGCGGGCGGGGCGACGGCCTCGTCGCCGGGGGGCTCCTGGGCGACGCGGGCGTACTGCTGGATCTTGTCCCCGAGCCGGTCGGCGCGATCGCCGGCCTCGGAAAAGGCGTTCTGCGCGTTCTTGAAGTGCCTCAGCCCGAGGTCGAAGGCCGCCTTGAAGGTGCCGAAGTCGCCGCCCAGCTGCTGCAGCCCCTTGAGGATCTCCCGGGCGCGCTCCTCGATCCGCAGGCCCATCAGGCCGTAGGCGATCGCCTGCAGGTAGGCGTAGATGCTGTTCGGCGACACGGGCAGGACACGACGCTTCTGGGCGTAGGCACTCAGGTCGTCCCCCTCCGCATCCGCCTCGTCGCGCGCGATGAGCTCGTAGAAGACGTTCTCCGCGGGGACGTACATCAGGGCGAAATCGAGCGTCCCTTCGGAAGGTCGGATGTACTTGCCGGCGATGTCGTCGATGTGCCGGCGCACGTCGCGCCCGAACGCGCGTCGCGCGCGCTCGCGCTCCGCGGCGGGGGCCTCGAGGATCAGGCGAAAGCCCGCCAGCGGGAATTTGGAGTCGATGGGGACCAGCCCGCCCGGCAGCCGCAGGACGGCGTCCACGATCAGTCCGTCCCGAAACGCATGCTGCAGCGCAAAATGGCCGGCCGGGAACACCTGCTGGAGGAGCGAGCCCAGGGACATCTCCCCCAGGCCGCCGCGGATCTTGGGCGCCTGGAAGATCTGCTGCAGACCGCGGACGTCCTGGCCCAGCGCCAGGATCTCCTGGCTGCTCTGCCGCAGCTCCCCGAGACGCAGGTTGATGTCGGCGATCAGCTTGCCCGTGTCGGCGCTCGCTTTCTGCAGGGCCTGGGCGTTCTCCGACAGCCGGGCCGCCATCTGGCCGGTCAGCTGGCTCAGCGACGTCCCGACGTCACGGGGGATCTGCGCGCCGAGCTGGTTGATCTGCTCGGCCAGGCGCGACACCTGCTGCTGCAGGAGACCGAGCGTCGGATCGGGAGGGGAGACCACCGGGGTCCTGCGGCGCAGGAGCACGAGGCCGAGACCGAAAACCGTCGCGGCAAGAACCACCAGGACGGCCCACATCACTGGGTTCTCGATCGCCATGGACTCCGGAACCGGCCGGGAGGGACGCGACAGCCATCGGGACGCCCGGGGCGTCCGGACTGGCGGGCTAGTCTATCGGCGCCCGATCAGGCTGTCAACCATCCTCCGTCGCGGGTGACGGGCCACGCCGCGGCTCGAAATCGCCACGCCACGCTGCGGCCCGTCACCTGTGCCGAGATGTCGGGGAGGCCTCGGACGTGGCTCGGTCAGTTGCGCACGAGAAGGATCGCGCACTTGAGGTAGCGTGTCTCGGGGACGAAGAGGTGCACGGGGTGATCGGGAGCCTGTCCGCGCATCTCGACGAGTGAGACGTCCCGGCCGGCATCCGAGGCGGCGTCCTGCAGGACGGCCAGGAACTCCTCCGGCCCGAGGTGGTACGAGCACGAGGAGGTGACGAGGAGGGCCCCCGGCGCCGCCAGCTTGAAGGCGCGCAGGTTGATCTCTTTGTAACCGCGCACGGCGGCGTCGAGCGCCCGGGCGCTCTTGGTGAAGGCCGGCGGATCGAGGACGATCAAGCCGAAGCGTTCCTGCCGACGGTCGAGCTCCTTGAGGTGGTCGAAGGCGTTCCCCTCGACCCACTCGCAGCGGGAATCCATGTCGTTCAAGGAGGCGTTGCGCCGCGCCACCTCCAGGCACTCGGGGGAGATCTCGATCCCCGTGCAGCGCTCGGCGCCGGCCTTCAGGGCGTACAGGCCGAACGATCCGGAGTTGCAGAAGACGTCCAGCACGCGCCGGCCGCGAGCGAGAGGCTGCAGGGCGCGTCGATTGAATCGGTGGTCGAGATACATGCCGGTCTTCTGTCCCGCCCGCGGGCGGACGAGGAAGCGCATCTCGTCGAGGGAAATTTCGATCTCGTCGGGCACCTCGCCCAGGAGGAGCCCGGTCCGGGCCTCGAGCCCCTCGCGCTGGCGCGTCGGCAGATCGCTGCGCTCGTAGATGCCGCGCGGATGGACCGCGTCCTGCAGCGCCGCCACGATGTCGTCGCGCATCCGGTCCATGCCGAGGGTCGAGATCTGCAGCGCGAGCGCCGGGCCGTAGCGGTCGACCGTGAGGCCCGGGAGGAGGTCTCCTTCGCCGAACACCAGCCGGCAGGATTCCCCCGCGGCATAGAAATGCCGCCGGTAGGCGATCGCCTGGGCGACGCGTCGGCGCAGGAGCCCGGTATCGAGCGGCTCCTTGCTGTCGCGGGTGAGGAGCCGGACCGCGATCGTGGACGCGGGATTGTAGTAGCCCCGCCCGAGGAAGCGGCCCTTGTGGTCGCTCACGTCGACGGTGTCGCCCGGCTCGGCGCCCTCCTCGACCGAGGCGATTTCTCCGGCGTAGACCCAGAGATGCCCGGCCTTGACCCGCCGCTCGCGGCCCCTGGCCAGGGCGATGCGCTTGTTCATGGGATGGAGGACCTCAGACCATCGGCAGCTTGAGACCGGTTTTTTTGGCGAAGGCGATCGCCTCGGGGTAGCCCGCGTCGGCGTGGCGCATGACGCCGGTGCCGGGATCGGTCGTGAGGACGCGCTCCAGGCGGGCGGCGGCTTCGGGCGTGCCGTCCGCGACCACGACCAGGCCGGCGTGCAGCGAGTAGCCGATGCCGACGCCGCCACCGTGGTGCACCGAGACCCAGTGGGCCCCGGCCGCCGTGTTGAGCAGGGCGTTGAGGATGGGCCAGTCTGCGATGGCGTCCGAGCCGTCCCGCATCCCTTCCGTTTCACGGTTCGGAGAGGCCACCGATCCGGCGTCCAGGTGATCGCGGCCGATGACGATGGGCGCCCGGAGAGCGCCCCGGGCCACCAGCTCGTTGATCTTCAGGCCGAACCGGGCGCGCTCGCCGTAGCCCAGCCAGCAGATGCGCGCCGGGAGCCCCTGGAACGCGACCCGCTCATGGGCCAGCCGGATCCAGCGGCAGAGGGCCTCGTCCTCGGGGAACATCTCCAGGACCGCGTCGTCCGTCCGGTGGATGTCCTCCGGATCGCCGGAGAGGGCGGCCCAGCGGAACGGCCCCTTCCCTTCGCAGAACAGGGGGCGGATGAACTCGGGCACGAATCCGGGGATGTCGAAGGCGTCCGCGACACCCGCCTCACGGGCCTCATGGCGGATGTTGTTGCCGTAATCGAAGACCACGGCGCCCCGGCGCCTGAGAGCGAGCAGGGCGCGGACGTGTGCCGCCACCGAGAGCCGGGACAGGCCGATGTATCTCTTCGGATCGGACGCCCGCAGATCGAGCGCCTCCCGGTAGGGGAGACCGTGCGGCACGTACCCCTGGAGCAGATCGTGCGCGCTCGTCTGGTCCGTGACCAGGTCGGGCACGATCGGCCCCGCCGCCAGAGACGGCAGGATCTCGGCGGCGTTGCCGAGGAGCGCGATCGACAGCGCCTCCCGGCGCCCCAGGGCCTGCCGGGCCAGTGCGAGCGCTTCGTCGAGGCTCGCGGCCTGGCGGTCGACGTAGCGGGTCTGGAGGCGTCTCTGGATTCGGTCGGGATCGACTTCGATCGCAAGGACGACCGCGCCGTTCATGGTGCCGGCGAGGGGCTGCGCCCCCCCCATGCCTCCCAGGCCGGCGGTGACGAGCAGGCGGCCCGCGAGGCTGCCTCCGAAATGTCGGCGCGCGGCGGCGGCGAAGGTCTCGTAGGTCCCCTGCAGAATGCCCTGGCTGCCGATGTAGATCCACGAGCCGGCGGTCATCTGGCCGAACATCGTCAGCCCCTTCCGATCCAGCTCGCGGAACACCTCCCACGTGGCCCACGCCGGGACCAGAAGCGCGTTGGCGATCAGGACCCGGGGCGCGCCCGGATGGGTCCGGAAGACGCCGACCGGCTTGCCGGACTGGACCAGGAGCGTCTCGTCGGACGCGAGTGTGCGCAGGGTCCGTACGATCGCGTCGTAGCACGCCCAGTCGCGCGCCGCCTTGCCGGTGCCGCCGTAGACGATCAGCTCGTCCGGCTTCTCGGCGACCTCCGGGTCGAGGTTGTTCATCAGCATGCGGAGGGCCGCTTCCTGCGCCCACCCCCTGCAGGACAGGGACGTGCCGCGGGGGGCGCGCACGATCGGGGCGGGCGCGGTCCGGCGGCTCATCGCAGCGCCCCGACGGTCCGCTCGGCCGCGGTGCGCAGCGTGCCGTCGGCGGCGAGATCGGCCATCACCCGGAGATCGTCCGCCAGGACGCGGTCGCGTTCCATGAACGGCACGGCGCGCCGGACCGCCTCGTGCACCGAGCGGACGCCGCGCCCGGGAAGGAGGGGCGCCACCAGGTCGAGCGCCTGGCAGGCGGACAGGATCTCGATGGCCATCACCTGGCGCACGTGCTGCACCACCTCCCGCGCCTTGCGCGCCGCGATCGGACCCATCGAGACGTGGTCCTCCTGGTTCGCCTCGGTCGGGATCGAGTCGACGCTCGCCGGATGGCACAGGATCTTGTTTTCCGAGACGAGGGCGGCGGCGGTGACGTGGGCCATCATCAGCCCCGAGTGGACTCCCGGATCGCGCGTGAGGAACGCCGGAAGCCCGCTCAGGACCGGATTCATCAGCCGGTCGATGCGTCTCTCCGAGATCGACCCGAGCGACGCGGTCGCGATGGCGAGGCAATCCAGCGCCAGGGCCGGAGACTCGCCATGGAAATTGCCGCCCGACACGACGTCTCCCGCCTCGGGGAACACGATCGGGTTGTCGGTGACCGCGTCGACCTCGACTTCCAGGACGGAGCGGGTGAAGCGCATGCCGTCCCGGGCGCTGCCGTGCACCTGGGGCATGCACCGCAGGGAATAGGAGTCCTGCACGCGGCCGCAGTCCTCGTGGGAACGGGCGATGCCGCTCCCCTCGAGGAGCCGGCGCAGGTTGGCCGCGCTCTGCAGCTGGCCCGCGTGCGGCCGCAGGGCGTGGATCCTCTCCTCGAAGGCATGGTGGCTGCCCTTCAGGGCCTCGAGCGTGCACGCGCCGGCGATGTCGGCCAAAACCGCCAGATCCTCGGCTTCCAGGAGGGCCAGGGCACCGACCGCGGTGATGAGCTGCGTGCCGTTGACCAGCGCCAGTCCCTCCTTGGGGCCGAGTCGGAAGGGCCGGATGCCGGCCTTCTCGAGGGCGGCCTGCGCCTTCATGCGCACGCCGCGCAACATCGCCTCCCCCTCCCCCACGAGCGCGAGGGCGAGGTGCGACAGGGGGGCCAGGTCGCCGCTGGCGCCGATCGAGCCCTGCTCGGGGACGACGGGGAGGAGATCGGCGTTCAGGTGGGCGAGAAGAGTCTCCACCAGATCGGGCCGCACGCCCGAGTGTCCGCGGGCCAGGACGTGCGCCCGCAGGAGCATCATGGCCCTCGTGGCCGCGGCCGGCAGCGGCGCTCCCACGCCCGCGGCGTGGCTCCGGATCAGGTTGAGCTGCAGCGCGTCGAGCTGGTCGCGTGGAATGCGGATGTCCTTGAGCAGGCCGAACCCGGTGTTGACTCCATAGACCTGGCGATCGGAGGCGAGGATCGATTCGATGACGGCGCGGGATTGCTCGACGCGTCGGCGGGCGGCCGCCGCCAGCGCGACCCGGACGCCTCCGCGGGCGACCAGGAGGACGTCCTCCAGGCGCAGGTGTTCGCCATTCAGGACGATTTCGGGTGACACGGCGGAGTCTAGCACAGGGCCTCACGGGTCACAATTTGGTAACCCTGCGTGCAAATGCCGCGCCCCGGAATTACCTTGGACGACGGAGAACCGGCCTTGATCGTGCGCTGCCCGCACTGCAAGAACGTCATCCGCCTGCGCGAGGTGGACGGCCAGTCGCAGGTCATCAAGTACCTCTGCAGCAGCTGCCAGGAGATCGTCCGCATCGACCTGGTGCAGGATGAAGTGAAGTCCTCCTCCACCCCCGATTCATTCGAAAAGACCGAGCATCGCAAGAAAGTCCTGGTGGCGGACGACACCGTCACGGTGCGCCGGATCGCGGCGCGCATTCTGACCTCGGCCGGATACCAGGTCCTCGAAGCCGAGGACGGGAGGCAGGCGCTCGACCTGGTTCAGAACGAGCACCCCGATCTCGTCCTCCTGGATCTGCTGATGCCGAAGATGACCGGGTTCGACGTTTTGCGCGAGATCAAGAAGTCGGCCCGGGCCAAGGAGACGCCGATCCTGATCATGAGCGCGGTGTTCAAGAAGGACGTCCTCGACTTCCTTCAGGCCGCGGGCGTCACGGGCTTCCTGGACAAGCAGCAGATCAAGGACTCCCTCCTGTTCCGCGTCCAGCAAATCCTTCCTCACTAGGAGATTGTCCGAGTATGGCGCCGGGTCGCGCGGGTCCGGACGCGGCCGCCCCGGCGCGCCGGGGCGTTTTTCTGCTAGCATGTCGCGGCAGAGGAACCTCCGCCTGACCCCCTTTGCCTGCTCCGGTCGGATTCCAGGGAGACACCATGTCCGGCTTCGTCGTCGTCGGTTCGCAATGGGGTGATGAGGGGAAGGGGAAAATCGTCGACCTCCTGACCGAGCGCGTCGACATCGTGGCGCGCTATGGTGGCGGGCCGAACGCGGGGCATACCATCTGCGTCGGCGACCGGCGCTTCGCCCTGCACCACATCCCGTCCGGAATCCTCAGGGAAAGCGTCCTGTGCATCATCGGCAACGGGGTCGTCGTCGAGCCCGGAGCGCTCCTCAGGGAGGTTGACGAGCTCCGGGGAGCGGGCGTGCGGGTCGAAGACAACCTTCGAATCAGCGATCGGGCCCACCTCATTTTGCCGTACCAGCGTGGCTGCGACATCGCGCGCGAGGAAGGGGTCAAGGACGCGAAGATAGGCACGACCCGCCTCGGAGTCGGACCGACGTACGAGAGCAAGGCGGGCCGTTATGGCCTGCGGATCGCCGACCTGGCCGATTCGGCCGGCCTGGAGGAGAAGGTGAGCGCGCTGGCGCGGCTGACCCGCAGCGCCAGCGGCGACCGCCTGCCCGCGGAGTGGGATCCGCCGCCCGGAGAGGTCGCCGCGCGCCTCAGGGAGCAGGCCGCCCGCCTCGCGCCGTTCCTCACCGACACGTCGCTCCTGCTGAACCAGCGCCTCGACCAGGGGGCGGTGGTTCTGTGCGAGGGGGCGCAGGGCACCATGCTCGACCTGGACCACGGCACGTACCCCTATGTGACATCGTCCAGCTCGACGGCCGGTGGGGCCTGCACCGGCCTCGGCATCAGCCCCATCCGCCTGGAGGGAGTGATCGGGGTGCTGAAGGCCTATTCGACGCGCGTGGGGGAAGGGCCCTTCCCGACGGAGCAGGACAACGACTCCGGCCGGCGCATCCGCGAACGGGGCCGCGAATTCGGCAGCACCACCGGCCGGCCGCGCCGCTGCGGCTGGTTCGACGCGCTGGTGGCGCGCTATTCGGTCATGATCAACCAGATCGAGTGCCTGGCGCTCACTCTCTTCGATGTCCTGGACGCGTTCGACGAGATCCCGATCTGCGTCGCCTACGAGCACGAGGGCCGGAGGTACGACGTCCTGCCGGCCGATATCTCGGTCCTCAGGTCGTGCCGCCCGATCTGGGAGGTCCTGCCCGGGTGGAAGGCCGACACGAGCCCGGCGCGACGCTTCGAGGACCTGCCGGAGCCGGCGCGTCGCTACGTGCGGCGAATCGAGGAGACGGTCGGGTGCGAGATCGGGATCATCTCGACGTCGCCCCAGCGCGACGGGACGATCATCCTGCCCCGGGGCCGGATCGCGAAGTGGCTGCCGGTGCGCCAGGCGGTGCGCGCCGGATTCTAGGACCCGGGCGAATGCCCGGACGGGCTCCTAGATCCTGTCCAGGGCCTGCCGGAAGTCCTCGACCAGATCCTCCGCGGCCTCGATGCCACAGCTCACCCGGACCAGATCGTCGGTGACCCCCAGGCGCTCCCGATCCTCGGGGCGCATGCCGGCGTGCGAGGTCCGGGCCGGCTGGACGATCAGGGTTTCAACGCCGCCGAGGCTCGGCGCGCAGTAGGGAATCCTGACCTCCCCGATGAGCCGCCCGGCCGCCCCGGCGCCCCCATTGAGACGCAGGCTGAGCATCCCCCCGAACCCCGACAGAAGCCTGCGGGCGTGGGCGTGATCGGGGTGGCTCTCCAGGCCGGCGTAATTCACCTCCTTCACCTTGGGGCTCTGCGCCAGGAAGCGCGCCAAGGCAAGGGCGTTGGCGTTCTGGGCCCGGACGCGGAGGGCCAGTGTCTTGGTGCCGCGCGCCAGGAGGAAGCCGGCATGCGGGTCGAGGGTGCCTCCGTAGAGGTTGAGCGTGCGGCGCACGCGGTCGACGTGCTCCCGGCTTCCGAGAACGCAGCCGGCCACGAGATCGGAATGGCCGTTCAGGTACTTGGTGGCACTGTGAAACGACACGTCGAACCCCCGGTCCAGCGGCCGGAAATTGACCGGGCTCGCGAAGGTGTTGTCGATCACCGTGATCAACCGCTCCGAGCGGGCGAACGCGACGACCTCCTCGAGCCGCGGCACGCGCATCAGCGGGTTGGTGATCGTCTCGACCAGGAAGAGGCGGGTGTTGGGGCGCGCCGCAGCCTTCCAGGTGTCGGGTCTCTGATCGTCCACGAAGGTATGGCTCAGTCCCAGGTCCTCGGCATGTCGGGTGAGAAAGTCGTGCGTCCCGCCGTAGAGGCAGTTTCCCGCCAGCAGGTGGTCTCCCTTCTTCAGGAAGGCGAGCAGGATCGCGGTCACCGCCGCCATCCCCGAGGAGGTCGCCACCGCGGCCTCCGCCCCCTCCAGCGCCGCCAGCCTGTCGTGAAGGTAGCGCTGGGAAGGGGTGCTGTTCAGCCGGATGTAGCGAATGTCGTGATAGTCGGTCCCCGGCTCGAACGAGTAGACCGTTCCCTGGTAAATCGGGAACACCACCGAGCCTTCCGGCCCCGGCCGCCGCTCACCCGAGTGCACCGCGAGGGTTTCCATCCTGTATCCCGACTTGTCCATGAGGCCTCCTTGCCCGGTTTGCCCTCCGACCTTCCTCCGCCGGCCCCGCCATGCTAGCCTTCCGTCCCCGAAATGAAAAGCGGCCCGCGCGATGCGCTCCGGCCGACGAGAGGAGAGGAGGGGAGGGTGGGTGGACCCGGGCGCGACCTGATCGTCCTCGAGGACGTGCGCAAGAGCTTCGGTGAGGCCCGGGCGGTGCGCGGCGTGACCTTCTCGGTTCCCGAGGGGGCGCTGGTGGTGATCATCGGTCCGTCCGGCTGCGGCAAGTCGACGCTGCTGCGCTGCCTGAACGGCCTGGAGCTCCTCGACCACGGGCGGGTGACGATCGGCGACGTGACCCTCGAGCGGCACGACGGCCGCTTCCCGCACGATCTGAAGCCGCGGCTGCGGCGCCTGCGCGAGGAGGTCGGCATGGTGTTCCAGAGCTTCAACCTGTTCCCGCACCTGACCGCCCTCGAGAACGCCGCGCTGGCTCCGACCGTCGTCAAGAAAGTGCGCCGGGACGAGGCGCGGGCGAGGGCGCGGGAGCTCCTGGGCAAGGTCGGGCTCGGGGATCGCCTCGACTACTACCCCGCGCAGCTGTCCGGAGGCCAGCAGCAGCGCGCCGCCATCGCCCGCGCCCTGGCCATGTCGCCCATCGCGGTGCTCTACGACGAGCCGACCTCGTCCCTCGATCCGACGCTGGTGAACGAGGTGCTTCTGATCATGCGGCAGCTTCACGACGAGGGGATGACCCAGGTGGTGGTGACGCACGAGATGCGCTTCGCCCGGGACGTTGCGGACATCATCCTGTTCATGCACGAGGGGCTCGTGGTCGAGTCGGGGCCGCCCGCGACCCTGTTCACCGCGCCGCGCGACCCGAGAACGCGCGAGTTCCTCAAGAGCTTCCTGTGAGGGCCGTCCTCGCAGGCGCCGCCCTCCTCCTGTCCGGCGCCTTCGCCCTGGCCGCACCCCCGACCCCTTCGGCGGAGCCGCTGCGCTGGGGCGCCGATTCGGAAGGGGGCGCCCCCTATGTCTTCCAGGATCCGAAGAACCCCTCGCGCATCGTCGGGTTCGAGGTGGAGCTTGCCGAGGGGCTGGGGCGGACGCTGGGCCGACCGGCGGTGTTCGTGCAGAACCAGTGGGACGGGCTGATCCCCGGCCTCCTGCGGAACAACTACGACATCGCGCTGAACGGTCTGGAGATCACGCCGGACCGGGAGCAGGTCATCCGGTTCACCATCCCGTACTACGCCACGGCCGAACAGCTGAGCGTGCGCCGCGAAGAAAAGGCCATCCGCGATCTCGACGATCTGAAGGGGCGCACGGTCGGCACGCTGAAGTTCTCGCTCGCGCAGAGAATCCTGGACAAGTTGGGCGGCATCGACGTCCGCAGCTACGAAGGGCAGATCAACGCCTACGAGGACCTGGCCAATGGCCGCCTCGAGGCGGTCCTGATGGACTGGCCGATCGCCCTCTACTACGGCAAGCCGAACCCGGCACTCAAGTTCACCGGGCCCCCGATCGGCCACCTGGAGTACGGCATCGGAGTGAGGCCCGGCGACTCGCTGTTTCTGAACGAGCTCGACGAGGCGCTCCTGAAGCTGGCCGGCGACGGGACGCTGCGGGGGATCTACGACCGATGGGGGCTCTGGAACTCGGAGACGGAGAGCCTGTTCAAGAGCCAGGCGGAGCGCCCCAACGGCTACGAGGAGTTCAAGGCGGCCGTGTCGGTCGTGCGGCCCTGGCGCGAGCGCTTGCGCCAGTATGCCGGCTACCTTCCGCTCCTGGGACGGGGCGCCGCGATGACCCTGCTGATCTCGGTGACCGGGATGGCGATGGCGGTGGCCCTGGGACTCGCGATCGCCCTCCTGTATCTCTACGGACCGCGCCCGGTCGCCTGGGCCTCTCGGGCCTATGTCGAGCTGTTCCGCGGCACGCCGCTCCTGATCCAGCTGTACCTCATCTTCTATGGCCTGCCGAACATCGGCATCCGCCTGACCCCCCTGCTGGCCGCGGTCACGGGGCTCGGGCTCAACTACGCCGCGTACGAGGCGGAGAACTACCGCGCCGGCATCCAGTCGATTCCACGGCCCCAGAGCGAGGCGGCGCTGTCGCTCGGGATGACCCAGTGGCAGGCGCTGCGCCACGTGATCGTCCCGCAGGCCGTGCGCCTGGTCATCCCGCCGGTCACCAACGACTTCATCGCCCTGTTCAAGGACTCGTCGATCGTCTCGGTGATCACCATGGTCGAGCTCACCAAGGTCTACGGACAGCTCGCCTCGACCTATTACGACTACATCGGGATCGGCCTGCTGACGGCGGCCATCTACTTCCTCCTCGGGCTGCCGTTCGTCCGCCTGGCGCGCTGGACCGAGGCCAGGATGAGCGTCGAAGGCAAGACTCCGACCGCCGCGCGCCGGCGCTGGCTCGGGATCGGATCGAAGCCGGCGATGGATTGAGGTCCACGCCTTGAGACGACGCTCCGAGGATGGGCTCCTTCCGACGCGACGACGCGCCGGCCGTTACGGCCGGAGGCTTCTCGCGGTCACCCTCGATCACATCTACGGAGGGGCGCGCCCGACGTACAGTGGCGCCTCGATCGCCGACCTCGACCGACTGTTCGACGAGCCGCTCCCCGAGCGCGGCCGGAGCCCGGAGCGGGTGCTCGAGGAGTGCCGCCGCACGATCTTCCGTCATTCGATGCACATGTCCCACCCGAGAATCTTCGGCCTGTTCAACCCCGCGCCCCTGCCGGTGGCGGCCTTCGCGGAACTGCCGGCCGCCTTCCTGAACCAGTCGGTCGACGCCTGGAAGGCCGCCCCAGCCGCCACGCACCTCGAAATGCGGCTGATCCGCTGGATGAACGACCGGATCGGGTTCGGGCCGAAGGCCTTCGGCGTGTTCACCAGCGGGGGAGGGGTGGCCAACACCATCGCGCTCAAGATGGCGCGCGATCGCGTTTCGGGGATCGGAGCGAGACGGCACGGACTGTCGTCCCGTCTGGTCGGAAGGCTCCGGGTGTACGCCTCGGACCAGGCGCACTTTTCCGTCGCCCGCTCCCTCGACCTGCTCGGACTGGGGGAGGACGCCCTGGTGCGCATCGCGGTCGACGGGCGGATGAAGATGCGCCCCGATCGGCTGGACGAGGCGATTCGCAAAGACCGCTCCCGCCGGCTGGTGCCGATGGCGGTCGTGGCGACCGCCGGGACCACCAACACCGGACACATCGATCCGCTGCGAGCCACGGCCCGGGTGGCGCGTGCGCATCGCCTGCATTTCCATGTGGACGCGGCCTACGGAGGGGCGTTCCTGGTCTCCGACCGGTACCGCGAGCGGCTCGGCGGCATCGAGCAGGCCGACAGTGTCACCATCGACCCGCACAAGTGGCTGTTCCAGCCGTTCAGCCTGGGCGGGCTCTTCGTCAGAAACGGCCGGGCCCTGAACGACAGCTTCCGGATCGAGCCGGGTTACCTGAAGAAGGCGCTCGAGGCGGAACCCGAGCGGCTCGATTTCTATCATTATTCGCTCGAGGGGTCGCGACCGTTCCGCGGCCTGAAGCTCTGGTTCACCCTCAAGACGCTGGGACGCCGGGGCCTGGGACGTCTGGTCGACCGGACCATGGACGTCGCCGGGCACCTCGAGCGACGGGTGCGGGAATCGGACTGCTTCGAGCCGTTTCCGGCGCCCATGGAGTGCGCCAGCGTCTGCTTTCGCTACCTGCCGGGTTGGGCGAGAAGAGCCCCGGCCGGAACCCTGCAGCGCCCCGCCGTGCGGGACCGGCTGAACCGTGCCCAGGTCCGCATCCAGCAGACGGTCGAGAAGGGCGGATTCGCCTGGTTCCCGACCATCGCGATGGGGCGGATCGTCTACTTCCGTTTCGGCGTGTTCAATTACCTCACCCGCCGGGAGGACGTGGACGCCGTCCTGGGGCACATCCAAATGACGGCCTCCTCGCTGCGATTCTGAGGCCCTGAACCGCGCTCCTGGCAGGCCTTCTCGGCCGGACCGGGTCAGGCTTCCGGAAGCCGAAGCAGTCCCTGAAGATGGATTGAAGTTGACTCCGGGAGCGTTTCACCGTACATGAATTGACGAGACGGGCGGTGGCAGCCGCGCGAGCCGTGGATGCGCTTGTCTGCGCCGGCCCTGTCATGGTCATACTGAGTGCCAAGACTACTGGAAACAGACTCGTTTCCCCCCGAGCCTACATCGCTCTTTCTCCGCTCACGTAAAGAGGGAGGTTCCCATGGGTTCCAGCCTTAAGCGACGATCCCTGGCCAGCGTGGTGCTCGCGTCGGTTGCGGTCTGCGGCGCGCTCGCGCTCTTCAGCCTCGCCACTTGGGCCGCGCGCGACCAGTCGAGGCCCGCCCAGGAGCGTGAATTCACCCGGCAGACGGCCGAGTTCGAGGTCGCTCGCAAGCTCCAGCAGCCGTCGGTGTTCGAGAGGCCGCAGGGCCGCTCGCCGCTCGCGGGGCTCGAGGCCCGCTGGGACGTCTCCCCGGGCCAGCGACACCGGATGATCGAGACGCCGCTCGGGTTCGTCGATCCCGCCTCGATCGGGGAACTGCGGGCCCGTGTGCCGGAGCTGGCGGGAGCCGCCGGCCGCCGGCTGACCGGGCAGGGGAGGCGCGGCGAGATCGCCACAGGGTTCAACGCCATCCAGTTGAGCGAAGCGGCTCTGAGCACCCGGACCATGGACGAGCTCGGTGAGGATCTCAAGAAGCTCGGCCTGCGGGTCCACGATGCGCTGGAAAGCCGATCGCTTCTGGTCGAGGTCCCGGCGGGCGCCGAAGAGGCCCTGGCGCGCGCCGGTTTCGTCGAGGCGGCCCTTCCGTGGGAGGCCTTCTTCCGCATCGATCCGAGGCTCGGGCGGACTCCGATGCTGCAGAAATCGAGGGCCCTGAGCCCGGATCTGGACGTGATCGTGAACTTCTTCCGCGGCACGGATCCGGACGAGGCGCGGCGCACGGTCGAGCAGGTGGCGGGCCCCGGCCGGGCGGCCCAGTACTCGCTCGATGGCCTGTCGTACGAGGCGACCGTGCCCCACTCGAAGATCGCCCAGCTCGCCCGGAAGAGCCGCGTGAGTTTCATCTACGAACGCGCCGAATTCCTGCTGTCGAACACCGAAACCCCGACGACCGCGATGGTCGGCAACCTCAAGGAAAACCTGCCGTTCCAGAAGCCGTACCACGACGCCGGGATCGACGGCGGCGGCATCGACACGAACCTCAACGGCGAGCGGGTGAACAACGGCACCGACCAGGTGCCGCCCCAGATCGTCACGGTGACCGACAACGGCATCTCCGGCGACTCGGTGCAGTTCTCGCAGACGGCGACGCAGGTGTTCGATCTGTCGCACGCTTACCCCGCCACGAACCACCGCAAGGTCCACTCGATCCAGAACGCTGGGGACAACGGCACGTCGTGTGACGGGACCCTTTCGGGCAGCGGCACGCACGGCAATGTGGTGGCCGGGATCATCGCGGGAGACGGGTCGGTGGTCGGCGCGCGCGTGTCGAAGCACACCTACAACATCCGGCCGCGGGTGGACAACCTGGAGATGGACGGCGTGGCCAAGGGCGCGCGCATCATCATGCAGGACGCCGCGACGTCCGACCTGTGCATCATCAACGAACTCCTGGAGCGCGGAGGCAACGTGGTTCCCGGATCGATCGAGACCCGCCTTCAGCTGGCCATCTGCCCGCGGTCAGGGGCCGGTGCCGGCGCCTGCAACGGCGTCGTCGGCGGCGAGGGGGACGCGCACCTGCACGTCCTGCCGTTCGGCACCCCCAACTTCGATTTGTTCCTCTCGAACCCGACCACCGACGGCACCTACCCGCAGGAAGCCCGGGACATCGACAAGTTCCTGGTGAACAACCGCGATTACATGGTGTTCGCGCCGGTCGGCAACCAGGGTACGCTGAAGGGCCAGCAGTTCTTCTCTTCGTTCAACGGCGCGGCGCGCAATCAGTATCCGGATCTGTTCGACGGGACCGCGGCCGACAACGACCCGAACGCGATCGCCCCGATGCAGGTGTCGCCCCCCTCGACCGCGAAGAACCTGGTCTCGGTCGGCGGCCACTTCCAGGACGTGCTGACCGCCTTCACCATGAACCTGGAGGAGAACATCCTGAACTTCTCCTCCAAGGGACCGGCCACCGCGGGATCGCTGCGCACCGCGCCGATCGTCGTCGGCGTCGGTGCGGACATCACCGGCTTCTTCTTCGGACCCAACACCGTGTCCCACGCCGTCTGGAGGAGCCGCGACAACGACTCCGCCCAGCCGGTCGACGCCATCCTGGACGACGCGAACTTCGGGACTTCGTACGCCGCCGCCGAGGTCGCGGGCGTCGCGGCCCTCGTGCGCGACTACTTCGCGCAGGGCTTCTACCCGACCGGTTCGCGCGTGACGACGGACCGCGTGGCCAACGTCTCGGGCTCCCTGGTGAAGGCGGCGGTCGCCGCGTCGGCGAATTTCCTCGAGGAGATCGACGCGGAGTTCCCCACCATCAACGATCAGACCCTGGCCTTCACGCGCGCCACCAATATGGGCACGGTCAGCGGCACCTCCGTCGGCGTCATCGGCAACAACGAGCAGGGGTACGGGCGTCCCGTGCTGAGCTCCATCCTGCCGCTGGCGAACTGGCCGGCGGGGAAAGGAATCGGCGCGCCGAACACCATCGAGTATCCGGCGGTCGGCCTGCTGATCTACGACAACGTCGCGACCGGCGAGCCGCCGATCAACAATACCACGACGCTGATCGAGCACAACTTCATGGTCGATTCCGACAGCACCATTCCGTCCGGCACCGGCGGGCTGGTGAGCCGCGGCCAGCTGCGCATCGCTGTGGCCTGGAGCGATCCGCCGAGCGTCGCGGCCAGCGCGGGCTCCCTCATCAACGACCTCGATCTCGAGGTCGAATCCCCCGGTCCCGACCACAACATCAACCTGACCGGCGACAACATCGTCTATGACGGCAACAACTACATGCTCGGCGGCGTGAAGCGGGGCCAGTGGAGCCAGGGGCGGGCCGTGGGGGTCACGGACATCGGCGATCGGCGGAACCCGATCGAGGCGGTGCACCTGTCGGCCGACCCGAACGGGGACGGCAGTCCGGCCGATTCGCAGCTCTACACCGGCATGTGGAAGGTGCGCGTGAAGCGCGGAACCGGCGGGGCAACTCCCGGGCAGATCACGGTGATCACGGGCGCGAACGAGGACACCAACCCCGCCAACTTCCGCCTGGATCCCGGGGAGGACACGGACGGCGACACGCTCCTCGACTCGAACGGCCAGCCCTACGGCCTGATCCTGGCCGGTCCGATCCAGGGGATCGGCACGCAGACCATCGGCGGGACCTCCCGCACGTTCCCGGCCTCGACGGCCCGGCTGGACCGGAGCCTGTACGGCTGCGCGGACGACGTCACCGCCACGATCTTCGATCTCGGCACGAACGCCACGGCCGTGGCCGCCGCCTCGACCTTCGAGGTGGTCACGAAGAACGGCACCGTGGTGGACTCCGAGCGTGGCTTCGGGTTCACCGCCGGATCGAGCAACGCCTACTCCTCGCCGCGTCTGCCTTTGCGCGAAGGGCTCCCCGCCGTCCAGAACAACGGCATCCTGGAGACGAACGGGAACACGAGCGACGAGCCGTACTCGGTGCGCGTGCGCTACACCGACTCGCCGCGCGACGCGTCGGCTTCGGCCCGCATCTCCTGCGCGCCGAACCTGGTCGCCTGGCGCTTCACGATCGAGAACGAGGATTACACCCAGCAGGCGTTCATCGGAGGGGGCTGCGATCAGGACCAGTTCCTGGACGCCGGCGAGAACCTCACCTACTCGGTGACGTTCGTCAACACGAACATGGACCATGACTACTCCGACGTGACCGCGACCCTGACGGCGAGCGGCCCCGGAGCCGCCGCCGTCCGCATCCTGAATTCGCCCCAGTCGATCGGGCGGATTCCGGGAGGCCAGATCAGCGCGGCGACGTTCGCCCTGCGGATCGATGCGCCGACCGCCAACGCGCTCGCGGTCGCGAATCGCCTGGTGGACATGAAGCTGACGCTGCAGGCCTCTTCCGGCAGGATCCAGCTGCCGCGCCAGACCTTCAGCTTCCGGCACGCCATCAATTCCGACTACGAGACGTTCCACTATTCGACCGATTACCCGCAGGGAGGCGTGCGCGAGATCCGGGACTTCAACCGCAATCTCCAGATCGACCGCGCCGACACGACGGACCCGTTCCTGGGAATCGTGCTGCCGGACGAAGACCTGACCTGGAGCTCGATGTTCATCCCGGGCACCGCCGGCGGCCTGGTGACCAACACCCTCGGAGAGGACACGAACAACAACGGATCCCGGGACCAGAACGAGCCCGACCTGATCCCGAACGGCATCCTGGACAAGGGGATGCTGTTCGCGGCGAGCGGGCCCACTCCCGGGAGCGACAAGGCCCCGTTCCACTTCGATCTGAACAACGGCGGATGGAACGGCTTCCGCCACCCCGCGAGCAAGCCGGGGACGGCGCGCGCCCTGTCCTGGGAATACGTCTCGACCGGCGTGTGCGGGTTCCAGACCGCGATCCCTGACAACAATCCGCTGGCCCTGTTCCAGAACAACGGGGCCGGCATCTGGCACACCGGGGACGGCGATTCCACGACGCCGGGAACCGGAGGCGCGTGCGACAACCACCTCACCGCCGTCGACACCTCCACCCCTCCGGGCTCGGAGTTCGTCGAGGATTTCGTCATCTCGCCGATCATCGCCAAGGTGCACCAGACGCTGGACAGCCGCAACCTGCCGTACACGGCCGAGTTCCAGCGCTTCGGCTTCAATACGATGATGCAGACCCAGAACGAGAACACCGGCGCCAACTTCAACGTCGACAACAACCTCGATGACGACAGCGGCAACTGCCTGATGTGCCAGGAATTCGACCAGAGCTACGGAGGGATCGACTACCAGGTCGGCTTCTTCGCGACCGATACCGGCACGGGCTTCTATCCGGGGTCCTCCGCGCTGCCCTACACCTTCGGTCCGCTGAGTGGCGACGCCGATCATTCGCTCGTCGGCGGAGGAGGGAGCCAGTTCGTGAGCGGCGACGAACTCGGATTCACGGGTTTCACCCAGAACACCAACCCGAACAGCAGCTCGCCGATGCCGGAGGGGTTGTCGAACGAATTGCCCTACCCGACCCCCGGCGCACCGCCTCCCCCCGGGGGATGGACGAACAACACCGAGGGGCCGGTCCGCAACCTCGACTTCGACCTGATCAACTACGCCGGCGGATTCACCTCGCCGGTCACCGGCCCGGGAGGCCCGACCTCGGCGATCACGCCGTTCGACGTCAATCCGGGCGTGCGCTGGGCCCTGGGGATCGGCTTCTGGACCGTGGAGGACGCGGCCAATCCGTCCGACTACGGCTTCGGGATCGACGACGTCGTCTTCGAGTGGGACGAGCGTCACCCGCTGGACGAGGGGGCGTTCGTGCCGCCGCACACCCCGGCCTGCCAGAGATTCGGGCAGGCCGGCCAACCGGCCGGACAGCAGTGCGCCACCCTTTCGGTGGATCGGACGGCCCTGTTCGAGTGCAACGAGGCCCTGACCGTGACGGTCAACGACCCGAAGCGCACCAATGCAGGGACGGTCCAGGTCCTCGCGTCGTCCGAGAGCGACGCCCGGCCCTTCTCGACGGGGGTGGTCTCGGCCCTGCATCCGATCAAGTCGTTCACCCTGACCGAGACGCCGGCCTCGTCGGGGATCTTCATCGGCAGCGTCTCGGTGAGCCAGGCGCTCAATTCGGACACGACGCTCTTCGTGTCGACCGGGGACACCACGATCCAGTTCTACTACCAGGACCCGCAGTGCGACGGCAGCGGCGACGGGGTGGTGGCCCAGAACGACTTCGACAACCTGGACGGGGACGGCGTGCTGTTCAACGCCGACAACTGCAAGTTCGACTACAACCCGACGCAGGCGGACGCCGACGGCGACGGGATCGGCAACATCTGCGACAACTGTCCGGGTGCGACCACACCGAACCCCGACCAGAAGGATTCGGACAACGACGGCGTCGGGGATGCCTGCGATCTGGACGACATCGACTTCGACGGGGTGGTCAACCAGATCGACAACTGCAAGGACGTGTACAACCCCACCCAGACCCTGGGGCAGAGCGGCCGGGGCACGGCCTGCGATTCGAACTCCGACCGCGACGCGGACGGATTCGTCGATCGCCTCGACAAGTGCGTGAGGACCCCGAACCCCACGCAGGCCGACGCGGACGTCGACGGCATCGGCGACGCCTGCGACGGCGACTGCAACGGGGCCCACAGGCAGGACCTGACGATGGGCTCGTGCAGCCGATCCAGCCAGATACAATGCACCACCCAGGCGCAGTGCCCCTCGACCGGCATCTGCCAAGAGGACCCGACCAAGGTGTGCACCAGCTCCTCGGCGCAGTGCACCTGCGGGCCTCTCACACAGGAGACCTGCTCGGTCGCCGGCGTGGTCAACAGCGGCGGCTGCTCGAGCCTCAACGACGACATGGACGTGGACGTCGTCCCGGACAACGTTGACAACTGCCCGGTGACCGCCAACCCGCCGATCATCGGCGGAACCTTCCGCCAGGCCGACGCCGACAACGACGGAGTCGGCGATGTCTGCGACTCCGCCGCCATGGTGGACGGCGACAACAACGGCATTCCCGACGACGTCGTGAACTTCGGCCTCCTGGTCAACTGCGGCCGGCTCGTGCTCCCGAACCTGATCGTCGAGGCGGTCCAGGTCAACGATCTCAACGGCGACCACGACGCCTTCTGCGACAGCGGCGAGAAGTGCGAGATGACGATGGCCGTGAGGAACGCCGGTCCGATCCCCCTGAGCGATGTGACCCTGTACGTCGCCACGGCCGACAAGGGCGACATCCAGTGCGTGAGCAAGCCGTCCGTGAAGGTCGGCAACCTGGCGGTGGGCGAGCGCGTGGACACGGCGAACATCGGCGGCCAGCGCCGCCCGTTCGAATTCACCGTGTCGGCGAGCACGCAGACGGTCGTCGCCGCCAATCCGGCGAAGGGGGACTTCACGCTGAACATCACGTCGCGCGAAGCGCTGGGAACGGCGCGCAAAGTCGGGTTCCAGATCCTCCTCGACCTGGACCTGCCGACCGGCGTGACGCTCACGAAGGTGCCCGCCCCGCGGCCGGGCATGGCCGCCGGGACCGTGTTCGAGGACTTCGACCTCGATACGGACGGCGGCGGAGTCGACCTCAGCGACGGGCGCACCGGAGTGCCGAACGACACCATCGGGTACACGGTCGGCAGCGCCCAGGGGGGCCTGAACTCGCTCGCCGGAATCGGCTGCGGCGGCTATCTGATCCCGCCCCTGGATCCGGGGTGCATCATCGATCCGGACAACGACATGCAGTGGCACATTCACTGCCCGCCCGGGACATGCCTGGCGACGCACGTCGTGGGGTCGAACACCACCTTGATGCTGACCCCGGTCAACGGCGGGCTGGCCTATTCGGGCAACAACTCCCTCCATTGGGGACGCCACACCGACGCGAACAGTCGCGTGGGCGACACCACGGGATTCCGGGAGCTCGCGGCGTTCACCACGAGGCCGATCAACCTGACGCCGCTTCCGATCGCGGGCGACCTGCAGTTGTCGTTCTTCCACATCGCCGACATGATGGACAACATCCAGGCCGACGTTCCGCGCGGCTCGGCGGTGGACTACGGCGACGTGCAGATCCGCGTCGACGTCAACCCGGATCCGGCCCCGGGCAGCGGCGACACCTGGGGGCCCTGGGACAAGCTGGCCCCGTTCGAGAACGTCTACGATCACATTCCGTACGTCTGGAGCCATTACGGCGCCCGGGTCACCTACTGCAACCTGACCCCGACCGACACCGGCACGGCGGATCCCGCACCGCGCGGCACGCACGAGACCATGTGCTATCCGCTGGGAGTCTGGTCGCACTGCGGCAACGCCTGGGGGGCGAACACGACCTACGGCTGCCCGGGCCCGGGCGTCCCGGGGAGCCTGGCGCCGCCGAGCGGCGCCCTCTGGGTGCTGACCCGGTTCAACCTGACGAACTACCTCGGCGCGCGGGTGCAGATCCGCTGGATTGGCTCGAGCTGGGAGTTCGATCTCAACGGCCCGTCTCAGGACTACCAGACCTACGGCTGCGGCGCCGGCACCTGCTGGAACAACAGCCTGAACGAGGACGGCTGGTGGGTGGATGACATCACGGTCACGGGAGCCATCACCACCCAGGCGTCGCCCGTGCCGGATCCAGACACGCCGCCGGCATCGACCTGCCCGGCCGGTCCGGATCAAAAGTGCAATTCGAGCCTGAACGACAAGGGCTTCATCGTGAGCCTGACGGCCGCAGACGCCAACGGCAACGGCATCTACGAGAAAGGGGAGACGGCCGAGCTGTCGGCGAGCGGCACCACCAACCCCGGCGGATGCTCGGACGGCGAGGTGCAGTTCAGGTTCCTGAAGGACGGCGTCCTCGCGCAGGACTTCTCGGCGCAGGCGATCTTCCGGGATTCACCGGCCGCCGATGCCTCGTACCAGGTGATGGCGCGTTGCAGCAGCAATCCGGCCTGCACCACGACGACGGGCGCCAGCGCCGCGATCAAGGTCTACCCGGGCGACGGCACGGACGTCTTCCTGACCCTGACGCACGATCGCGCCACCGGCATCACGACCCTGCACTTCCCGGCGCGGCCGCAGCCGCCGACCATGTCCGGCTACGATGCGTTCAGCGGCGCGCAGTCCGATGACGGCCAGTCGACCACGGCCGGTGTTCCCGACACGGCGTTGAGCTCGCTGGCCATCCTGGCCTGCGGCACCGGCGTCGGCGTGCTGGTCGGGACCGACATCCCGATCGCGCTGGCCGTGTCTCAGCCGCTGCCGAACGCCATGTTCTACTACCTCGCCGGCCACAGCAGCGTGACGGCGGGGGCGAAGACGGCCCTCGGGCGCGGGGTCAACAACACGGTCCGCCTGACGCCGCCAGCGGCCACCTGTCCGTAGAAGGAACGAGACACACGCACGACAAAGAGGCCCGCAAGGGCCTCTTTTTTTTGGTAGGCTTCGCGCCAGGTGACCACCTCCTCCACGCATGGCCTGCGCCGCGGGCTGGGTGTCCTGACCCTGGCCGGGACCATCTTTGTCTTCGTCTCGTCCGGCCCGTTCGGGCTCGAGGCGATGGTCAGGGACGGCGGACCGGGCGCCGCCGTCCTGATGCTCATCGTCGGCCTGGTCTTCTGGGGCCTGTCGCATGCCCTGGTCGCCACCGAGCTGTCCAGCGCCGTCCCCGAGGAGGGAGGGTTCTTCCGCTGGGTCGAGCTGGCCTTCGGCAAGTTCTGGGGCTTCCAGACCGCCTGGTGGTACTGGATCAAGATGCTGGCCGACACGTCGATCTACCCGATGCTCTTCTGCGAGTACCTGAAGTACTGGGTGACCGACATCGCCCCCTGGCAGGAGCGGCTTCTTCGGGTTCTCGTGATCTGGCTCTTCGTCTGCATCAACCTGCGCGGCATCCGGACCGGCGGCGGCCTGGCGGTCGGCTTCACCCTGTTCATCCTGGCGCCGTTCGTCCTGTTCGTCCTCCTCGGGACGCCGCGGCTCCACGCATCGGCCGTGACCCCCCTGGTCGCCGCGGGCAAGGGGACCCTCGAGGGGCTCGGCCTCTCCCTGATGTACGGGATGTGGTGCTACAACACGCTCGACTCGGTCTCGATCGTGGCGGGGGAGGTCAGGGATCCGACACGCGCCTACGGACGCGCCTACACGCTGGCCATCCCGGCCCTGTTCCTCGGCTACCTCCTGCCGATCCTGGTCGGCCTCTCGATCGATCCGGCGTACAGCCAGTGGGACGACCACCACTTCTCGACCCTGGGATTCCGGCTCGGCGGCGAATGGCTGGGCGGCTGGATTGCCATCGGCGGGCTGATCAGCAACGTCTCGCTGTTCCACGGCGCGCTCATGATCAACACGCGCGTCCCGCTGGTCCTGGCTCAGGAGGGACGTTTCCCGGCGCTGTTCGCGTCGATCGGCGCCCGGTTCGGCGCCCCGTGGGTGTCGCTCCTGTTCGAGGGGACGGCCTACACGGTGATCGCCCTCACGATCGGCAGCTTCACGGACATCGTGGTGTGGAACCAGTGGCTGAACCTGGGGATCTACACCCTCATCTACCTGTCGTTCCTCAGGCTCCGCCGGACGCGCCCCGACCTGCCGCGCCGCTTCCGCGTCCCGGGAGGATGGATCGGGGCCCTCGCCATCTGCATCGGGCCGTTTCTGATCTGCTGGGCGGGAGTGCCGATTGGAGCGAGGCGGCTGGCCTGGGCGGGGATTCTGGGGCTTGTCAGCGGGCCTCTGGCCTACCTGGCCGTGCGGGCGCTTCTCGGGCGACGGGATGCTCCGACTCGAGGCGCTCCAGGTACCACCGCTTGAACGCGCCGGAGTGGGTCTCCTGCGGCGTGAAGACCCCGTGTCCGTGGGACCGTGACCCGACCCCCTGCTGGACGAGCTCGCAGACGGTCCAGTCCTGGCGCCCTATCAGGTTGATGAACTCGATGGCGTCGGCCGGGTCGAAGTCCGGCCGCGCCATCGTCTCGGGTTCGAACAGCCACTCGGTGACGATGCGGGTGCGGTCCGGAGCGAGCGGCCGGAGCATCCGGTACTGCGCATAGTCCGGGAAGACGTTCAGGAGAAGCGTCGGGAAGACGCTCTCGCCGTCGTACCGTCGCTTCTCGTCGTCGTTGAGCCCCGTGAGGAACGGCCGCTTCGTGGTGCCGTCCAGAGTGAAGGTGACCGCCCCCTCCCGGAACCAGGCGACGTCTCCCGAACCCGCCGCATCCACGACCCCCTTGCGATACAGCGGCACCAGATCACAGAGCTCCGGGTGCACGCCGGGGCAGTGGTAGCACTCCAGGTAGTTCTCGACCAGGATCTTCCAGTTGCAGGCCACCTCGTGCTCGGCGCGGGCGCCGATCCGCAGCCTGTCCAGGGGGTAGCGCCGCAGGCGGGCGGGGAGGTCCCCCAGGTCCTGCAGGAGAGGGCTGGCCCGCTCGGCGTCCAGGTTGATGAAGACAAATCCCCCCCACGTCCCGACCGCCAGCGGGCAGAGGGAAAACTGCTCCCTCGGCAGCCCCGCACTTTCCCACAGGTGCGGCGTGCCGGCCAGCCGCCCGTCCAGGGAGTAGGTCCAGGCATGGTAGGGGCAGCTCAGCGCCCCCTTCAGGCGCCCTTCCGGGGCCGTGACCAGCCGCGCCCCCCGGTGCCGGCAGACGTTGAAGAAGGCCCCCAGCCGCCCCTCGCGGTCGCGCATGACGAGGACGCTCTCCCGGCCGATCTCGAGGGTGATGAACTGTCCCGGCTCGGCCACCCGCTCCTCGCGTCCGGCGCAGACCCACGTGCGGCCGAAGATCCGCTCCCATTCCTTCGCGAGGATCGCGCCATCGCAGTAGAACGTGCCGGCCAGCGTGGCTTCCAGCTGCATGCCCCCTCCGTTGCCGGGAAATGTTACACCCGTGCGGCTCCGCGCGTGAAGGATGTAGAATGGCGGCCGTCCTCGAGGCGTGGGCCGTTAGCTCAGGCGGTAGAGCATGTGCCTTTTAAGCACAGGGTCGCTGGTTCGAGTCCAGCACGGCTCACCAAGAAATTTCTTGAAGTTACGAAGCGTAGGGGCCCCTCGTTTATTGCGAAGGCTGCGGCTCTGAGCCAGGCTTTGCCGCCACTGGCAACATTGGCGGAGTTCCGGCCGAGGCAGAAGGCTGTCGCGCTTCATCCTCGCGCTCCTTCCTGAGAGAGCGTCCGGCGGCGCGCTTTACGCGGCTCATTGCCTCATGCGCCTTGGCGCCCTCGATGACCTCGCGCTTGAGAACTTCGTTCTGCAGGATGGACAGCACCTCCTCTTCATCCACGCGGAGCCCTGGGGCGAGGCGACGCATTTCTCGACGGATGAGGTCGACGACCGGGTCTGTGAGCAGCACCGCTGAGATGACGAAGCGATTGACCGTCTGGACATGCTCACTGAATTCCTCAATCGCTGCCTTGCTCAGCCCTTCCTTGCAGAGCAGGTAGAGTTGCTCCTGGTCCGCGTCCCTGCGAGGGCTGAGTTCCAGGAAATTGAAGGCGCAGATCTCATCGTTCTGGATCGGCTTTTCGAACCGGATTCGATGGATCTTCCACAGGATGCCGTTGGTGAGCACGACATACGGGATCCCCTGATTCGCGCCATAGTCCACGGCCTGCTTCAGATGAGTGTCCTTGAGATCGAGGCCGATGGCTTTGACTTCGACCAGGTACTGCACCTTTCCATCGACCTTTACGGCAAGATCACAATAGGTCCCCCGGATCGCCATCTCGCTTGTGACTTCGGAGTACCTATCGAAACCAAAGACGGTTGAAAGGATGTCGGCCACGATTAATCCCGTGTCCGATTCGTTGATGTCGCGGTGCTTGCCCGCCTGCAGGACGCGTTGCAACTTCGGTACTTCGCGAAACAGTCGTTCTTGGATCTTCTTCGGGATCTGAGCCATCTCGGAGTCCTCCGGTATGAGACCTCTCGCGTCCGGGGCGATAGGCCAAGCGACGCTTTCGGTCCAAGAGTATTCAAAGGATGTACTGCTGTGGGAAGACTCTATCACTGTCGGGGCCGGCGTGGAACAATAGTCGCCGGTGGAGAAGATTCCCGCAGGGAGCCCAGCTTCGACCCGTCAAGTTGATTCAGGACGTCGACATGGATCCAATTTATGTCTCCGCCGGCCCGGGCGATGCCGCGATCATTCTCGACATGATGCGCGAGTACTACCCCATCGAAGGGGCGGCGTTTTGCCCCGACGTGCAGGGGCCGGCGCTGCGGGCGCTGCTGGCCGATCCGGCCCTCGGGCGTGTCTATCTCGTCCGACAGGACGAGGCGATTGCCGGGTACGTGGTCCTGACGTTCGACTACGGCCTCGAGGCGGGCGGCCGGGAGATGTTCATTGACGAGCTGTTCATCGTCGAGCGCTGTCGCGGGCTGGGCCTCGGGACGCGCGTCCTCGAGTTTGTCTCGGGAGCCAGCCGCGATCTCGGCGGGCGCGCGCTTCACCTGGCCGTCGGCTTCGACAACCGGCGGGCGCGGGAAGTGTATGAGAGGCACGGCTTCGCGTCCACCCAGCGGGAAATGATGACTCTCGTGCTCGTCGATTCTTGACAGCCGTGTGACGCGGCGGCTAGCATTCCTCGCCCACATCGGCCCGCGCCCCACGGCATCGCCGCACTGGGTCCCCATCGTCTAGTCTGGCCTAGGACACCGCCCTTTCAAGGCGGTAACACGGGTTCAAATCCCGTTGGGGACGCCAGACTGTTGTCCAGGCGGCCCCCAGTACTAGAATGACTTCAGATTCCGCTGTCTCCGCCGGCAGGTAGGTCTGCAGCGGCGGCCAGCCAGCGGGAGGAGGAGCCATGATGCGCGCATTACAGTTCGCGGTTCGCGTTCTTGTCGTGGCGGCCGTCATCTCGGGCATGACGATCTTCAGCAGTCTGTCGCCGAATGCGACGACGCCCTATCTGTCGGCGCTGGCTGACCTGGGCGCGAGCCAGGCGGTGGCGGCGCCGGGTTGCGAATTCAAGGCCTGCGCGAAGGGGCCGGGTGGGGGTCCGAGCTGCAAGAGCTCCGGCTCGCCCTACAACTGCAGGACTGTCGCCGGCGGCTGTCAGATCAGCCCCTGCTGA